>JBJYWW010000062.1:0-7914 GCA_046259645.1 Anaerolineae bacterium | reverse complement strand
GCGTCGAGCAACACGGCGCTCCGTCACTTCCCGCCCTCAATCGACACGGCCCAGATGCCATCAGACAGGTGGGCCGCCACTCGGTTGCCATTGTCGTCGATGGCGATGACCGACTCCGCCCTGGCGGTTTGTGGGCCGGCAGCAGTTGTGATTGCCGTGCCAGAGATTGGCGCCTGCCAGCACGTGACGCCGTGCACTTGCCAAAGCCCGAACATGCCGTGGGCATACCATCTGCCTAACCTCGGCTTTGCGTCAGCAATGCCCACGCTTCCGTGATCGTCAACGTACAGCACTACGCGCCCCTCAGCCGTGGCTAGCACTTGCAGGATCTCCACTTCGGAGCCGGATCCCAGCCACCCGTCTGGCCCTAGGGCGTCCACCAGGGCGGCCTCGGGTGTCCCGTGCAGCGAGCCCATGCCGGTCCGCGGAGGCAGGGCGGCTGCCAGGGCAACCGTGATCAGGACGGCAACGACACCGAGCACTGCGTAGCGTTTCTTCCTCTGCCTCCTCCGCGGACGGTCTGTGGCCAAATGGGATCAAGCCGTTGTCGCACGGCCGATCACGGAGGACAACTCATGCATGAACCACGTGCTGGCGTCCGAAGTAGGACCGATTGCTGGATGGGTGCGCGGATCCTACGCGACCGGTAGTCCGACTAGGGTCGAGTCGACGACGAACTGACAGTCGGGCGGGCTGGTTCCTGGGGTTGCGCTAGGCCACCGATACGAGCGGTGCGATCGCCGCTGTCGGTCGGCTCCGGGCAAGGTCGAATGCCGACTGCAGATTGACCCAGAACTCCGGTGTCGTGCCAAGCGCCTGCGACAGCAGCCAGGCAGTCTCGGGTGTGATGCCGCGCTTTCCCCGAACAAGCTCGTTGATGCGCTGGACTGGAACGCCTAGGTGAGCTGCGAACGCTACCTGCGTGATCCCCAGTGGCTCCAGGAACTCGCTCTTCAGAACGAGGCCGGGATGAGTGGGGGTGCGGTTCTCGGGAATCATCGCGTCTCTCCCTACTGGTGGTAGTCCGTCAGGCGGACATCATGGGCGTTGCTGTTCTCCCACCGGAACACGAGGCGCCACTGATCATTGACGCGAATCGAATGGCTCCCAGGCAATCGCCCTCGCAGAGCCTCCAACCGATTGCCGGGCGGAGATCGCAGATCGCGTATTGCCGCAGCCGCGTTCAGCATGTCCATCTTGAGTAGGTCGGCGCCGACGATGTCAGCCGGGAAACGGCGCGCCCTGGCGGTCGAGCGGTTGTGGTATAGGTCCTCGGTTGCTCGATCAGCGAAGGATACGATCACGCTCCGCGCCCCCTGGGTTCGCATCTGTGATTGTAACGGTATCCGGGTTACCGTGCAAGCGGCAATCCGCGACCGTGGAGCCGCGCCCCGCCGAGGGTCGGGAGTCTTCACGGAGGACGGGCTGTCGCGCCCCCCGGTCTCCCGCTCCAGCAACACTGCACCACGATCACACCATCACGCTCGATAGCCAGGCAGCCCACATCCCCGGACATTCAGAAGGGCCCCGGCGCCGTAAGCGCGTCCGCTACAAGCGGACCGTGTATGCGGTGTACCGCCGATCCGAGAGACGACCCTTTTCTGAGCGCCGCTGGCCTCCCTTGCGGCGCGAGGCAGCTGCGGCTGACACGGGGTCCAGAAACCCGTACAACAGGCACAGTCCGGAAGGGCAAGAGCGTGGGCACCTTGCTGACCCGGACACCGAGGCACGGACAACAACCAGAACCGGCGCCGGCAGCAGAGCCGGGCACTCCCGTGACTCGTGCGCGGAACAGGGCCTAGAACTGCAGTGCGATGCGCTCGAAGCCGGCGGTTGCCCCAAGCTGTTCGCGGGCGAGCCGTCCGGCACTCCTACCGGCGACTGCGGCGCGTGACCCGCTGCTGGGCTGAGCCCCGGTCGTCCAGCCGCTTGCGCGCCAGCTCGTACATCTGTCCTGCCAGGTCCACCAGCTGGTCGGTCTCGAGCGGGTCGATGTCGTAGTCGGGGCGGGGGTTCGTCAGCTCGTCAAGCATCTCGTCGCTGATGTCCACGAAACCCACCGCTCGCAGCGCACGGATGAACTGCCCCTTGGCGCGCTGCCGCGACTGGCGCAGGCCCTGGAGCCAGCTGTCCTCGAACTCGACGAGTCCCGCGCGCCGCAGCCAGATGAGGGTCTGGAGCGCCGTGCTGCTAGGCGGCGTGCCCGCCATCCGTCCCGCGGCCTCCAGATAGCCCTTGCGCGCGCCGGCCGGCTGGGACTCGTCGAGTACCAGCAGGCGGCTGATGGTGTTGCGCACGAATGACCTGAAGGCCGGCTCGTTCGTCTCGCCCCTGAGCGTGGGCTCGAACAGCAGAGCCACCCCGGTGTCGGCCGTCGAGCCGGGCAGCGGGGCGTAGACGGTGTATAGGGGCACCGTGCTGACCGCGGGCGCCGCGATCCCCGCCTCGCGCGTGCCGGTTGCCTGCCACGGCACGCGCGAGGCGGCGATGGCGCCGAGGACCCCGCGCTCACCGAGCGCGATGTCGCGCCGCGCGCCGGTCGCGTCGAGCACGGTGTAGCGAACCTGGTCCTCGGCCGGCCGCGCATCGGTGTCGGCGAAGTCGACCGCTGGTCCGGTGACCAGGTACTGCAGGGGCACCACGACCGAGTAAGGGATCTTCCGTGGCGCCAAGCCCGAGGCGTTGTACTGGGCAAGGGCCTGGCGGGCTTGCTCCGACAGCGCCGCAATCTCGGTCGACGCGATCGGCCGGCCGTCCTCGGTCCATCCCACGAACATCGACCGCCCGCGCGCGCCGCGCGCGGTGCTCACCACCGACGAGCCGAGCCGGTCGATGGCGTCGGGGACGCCGCTGTCGGCATCTTCGGACATGCAGGCGAATGTAGCCGTGCGAGGCGACCTTGTCAACGGATCCGCCGCCGCGGCGCGGCCTCAGGCGCTGGCTGGCGCCGCCTTCTCGAAGACCACGGTGCCGTCCGCGGCCAGCCCGGCCTCGATGACGTCGCCCGGGGCGAAGCGACCCTCGATGATCAGTCGTGACAGCGGGCGCTCGACCAGGCGGCGAATCGCCCCTCGCAGCGGCCGAGCGCCGAGCTCGGGCGCGTAGCCGGCCTCGGCCAGGTGCGCCTTGAGCTCGTCCGAGAACGTGATCGACAGGTCCTGCGCCGCTAGCTTGCGATTGAGCTGCTTCAGCTGGATGCCGACTATCAGCCGCATCTCCTCCGGTCCGAGGCTGTTGAAGATGAGGAAGTCGTCGACGCGCCCCAGGAACTCGGGCCTGAACACCGACCGCGCCTCCTCCTGCACGGCCGCCACCACCTCGTCGCGGCCCACCTCGCTCTCCACGCGGAAGAACTCGGAGCCGACGTTGCCGGTCATGATGATCACCGTGTTGCGGAAGTCCACCGTCCGGCCGCGCGAGTCCGTCAAGCGCCCGTCGTCCATGATCTGGAGGAGCGTGTTGAGCACGTCGGGGTGCGCCTTCTCGATCTCGTCGAACAGCACCAGCTGGTAGGGCTTGCGGCGAATGGGCTCGGTCAGCTGACCGCCCTCGTCGTAGCCGACGTACCCCGGCGGTGCGCCGATCAGTCGACTGACGGTGTGCTTCTCCTGGTACTCGCTCATGTCCAGGCGGACCATGGAGTTCTCGTCGTCGAACAGGAACTCGGCCAGCGCCTTGGCCAGCTCGGTCTTGCCGACGCCTGACGGTCCCATGAAGATGAAGCTGCCGATGGGCCGGCTCACGTCCTTGAGCCCAGCTCGCGCGCGGCGGATGGCGTCGGCAAGCGCGTTGATCGCCTCGTCCTGCCCCACCACCCGCTGCCGCAGCGCGTCCTCGATCGTCAGCAGCTTCTGCTGGTCGTCCAGGTGGGCCTTGATGCCGGTTATCCGCTCGAGGGCGAGCATGATGTCGTCTTCATCGATCGTCGGCGTCGGCGACACGCGCTCGTCTTGGAGGGCGTCCATGCCGCCGGCCGAGCGGACCTTGATCGCCGTCGCCGCCTCCTGGATGAGCCGAATCGCGCCGCCGGGCGGAGGCGGGTCACGATAGTACCTGTCGGCGACGCTCGCCGCGGCCTCGAGCGCCTCGTCGCTGATCTCGAACTCCATCGTCGGCGTCGACAGCTCCCGGACCAGCTCGTCGCGGCGGCTGCGCAGGATGCCGAGCGTCTCCTCGATTCCGGCCGGCTCGAGGTAGATCAGCTCGTGCTCAGGCGGGTCCTCCGGTGGCCATCTGCGCCCCACGTCGCGGTCGCCGAGAGTGCCCAGCACGCGCACCTCGCCGCGCGCCATCGCGCGCCGCAGGTCGACGCTGGCGCCGGCGGAGCGCGCTTGGTCCAGGTAGCGGGGTATGTTCGGCAGGTACAGGATGCCGCCGCGCGCGGCGCGAAGCCCATCGCGCAACGCGTTGGCAGGCTGCGTGGCCAGATACCCGGGCTCGAGGGCGATCACGGAACCGTAGTCGAACACTCCTGCCTCGTCGCGAGCGAGCTGCTGGGCGAGGCCCGCCACCAGCTCGTCCGTCGCCTCGCCGCTCTCGGTGACCACGACGGTCAGCGGGTTCCGCTCGATCGCCGCCAGCACGCGCTTGACCCAGGCCGGATTGACGTAGACGGTCGACGCGATGGGGGCCGGGCTCGACTCGGCGTCGGCGGCTGGCGTGGAGGCCTCGGGCGCCGGCGACGGGGTGTCGGCGTCGGTCGCGACCGATGCGGCAGTCGCGCGGCTCTGGGCTAGCAGGTCTATCACGGGCCCGATGTCCGCCGGAAGAGGCGGCGCGGCGCTGCCGGGCGCGTCGCTGACGCCTGCGCCCGACTGGGTCCTTGGGGTGGCTCGAGCGTCGGTGTCGGCAGCGAACCCACGACCACCGTCGCCAGCGCCCGGCGCCGGTCCCGAGCCAGGCTCCTGACCTCGTCGCGCGCCGGGTCGCCGTGCCGGTGCGCTTCGGTCGATAGGGCCCTCGTATCGTGACCTGTCGGGTGGCGGCTCGTCGGCGGGTGGCCGACCGATCGGTCGATACACCAGCACCGCCGCGCCGGTGGTCGGGTCGTCGCCGACGCGCGCGGCGAGGGCAGCGAGCTGCGGGATCAGGGTCTCGCGCGACCCGCCCAGCCCCAGCGCGCTCAGCGCCTCGACGATGCTCGACAGCGGCCGGTTGGCCTCCGCGAGCAGCAGCTCCTTGGTGTCTGCTGTCCGGCCCGTCCGCAGTGACAGCCGATCCATCACGTCGCGCGCCGTTGCGTCCAGCTGCAGTGTGACCCCGTCTGGCAGGTCCAGCTCGCCGTAGCGCTCGGCCCCCGGGCCGATGGCGGCGATCTCGGCGCGCAACCGGTCCTCGATCGAGTTTAGCTGGCCCGGCGCAAGGACCTCGACGGTCCGCGCTCCGGCGCCATCGGCCTGCAGCACGGCTAGGGCAATGTCGGCGGCGTTCACGCGATGTCGCCCGGCCGGCAGCGCGCCGGCAGCCTGCGCCAGCGCCGCGACCGCCTTCGGAGCGAGGCGCGGGAGGGCCTTGGTGAGCGGTTCTGCGTCCATGGCGCGGAGATTAGCCGCGGCCCACAGCCTTGTCAACGGGCCGAGAGCAGCGGCGCACGCCGGGTGATCGACACGCGCTTGCCTAGAACGAGTGTTCTAGTGTATACTCTGTCGAACACATGTTCTACTCACCCCCATCGCAGCGAGGCGTGGACGATGAACCATAACGCGGCACACACGACACACACGACACACACGGCACACACGACACACACGACACACACGGCACACGCGGAACACACGGCACGCACGACACGAGCGAAGCTGACGGCGCCGGACCGTCGAGCTCCCTATCCGGCTGCCGCTGGAGCCGAATCGCTCTCCGGGCTAGTGGCAGCGGCGCTGGCCAGGCCCACCGGGCGCTGGATGACGGGCGTGGCGGTAGCGCTGGCGGTCTCGGTGGCGCTTTGGCTCGCTGGTGGCGACGTGCGCGCCGAGTCGTCGTCCCAGGGCGGGGCGGACGTGTCGTTCGTCGCGAGCGCATTCGGCGTCACAGTCGACCAGTCCGAGCTGCGTGACCGGCCGGACGGTGAGCCACTGGCCGTCGTGCCAGGGCAGACGATCGTGGCGGTCGGCGGGGTCGTGCGCTCGCACTGGCTGTGGCTGGGCTCGGAGTCGTACTGGGTGCAGGTTGATGCGGGACCAGACGCGCGCTTCGGGTTCCTTGCCGCGGACGAGGTCGACGTCGTCGACGGCGCGCCGCCGGCGCTGGAGATCGACGGCATCGCCACGGCCGCCCTCGTCCATCCAGCGCACGGCGTCACCACGCGCAGCGCGGTTGCGGGTGGGCTGCCCGGAGATCCGGCTGTCGTCTTCGGGGCCGCGTTCGCCGACGCGCTTGCCGGCCACGCTGGCTCCTCGGGCGCGGCGTCTGCGCCGGCGCTCGGCATCCCTTGGCTCCCGCCGACCGTGCAGCGCTGGGAGCCGGCCATCGTCGCGGCGGCGGCCAGCCACGGTGTCGACCCGGACCTGGTGGCGATCATCACGCTGGTGGAGTCCGGCGGCAATCCCGCCGCCCGCAGCCCGAGCGGCGCGCGGGGCCTGATGCAGGTGATGCCGGCTACCGGCGCCGACATCGCGCGTCAGCGCGGGATGGCCGGCTACGATCCGTCGTGGCTCGACGATCCCGAGACCAACATCGACTTCGGCGTGTGGTACATCACACGGATGCTGGAGATGTTCGGCACGGCCAACGATCCCGACTGGCTGCAGTCGGTGTCGCTCGCCGCCGCCGCCTACAACGGTGGACCGGGGTCGGTGCAGCAGTATCAGCGGGGCGGCGCCTTGCCGGCCGAGTCCGCGCGCTATCGGGATTGGGTAGGCCGCATGTGGTCGCAGCGTCGCGACTCAGACAGCGAGGGCTTCAGGTCATGGCTCGCCGCCGGCGGCAGCGTTCTCGTGGGCCAGGCGGAGCTGGTCGCGGCGAACTAGCGGCGATCTCAGCTCTTCCCGCCGTCCTGCCGCCGTGGCGCGGCAACGGGGAGGTCGTGGAGAACCAGTGGCGCCGCCGCGTCATCTGCCGGCCGGTGCCACCTAGCGACGGTGCCGCAGCCGTGGGTCGAGGGTGTCACGCAGGCCGTCTCCGAGCAGGTTGAAGCCGAGGACCGTCAGCATTATCGCCACGCCCGGCACGGCCACCAGCCACCACTCCGCGAACAGCTTCTGGCGGTTGTCCGACAGCATCAGCCCCCACTCCGCCAGCGGCGGCTGGGCGCCGAGGCCGAGGAAGCCAAGTCCCGCGGCATCGAGGATCGCCGTGCCGATGCCGAGGCTCGCGGCCACGATTAGCGGCGCCATCGAGTTCGGCAGCAGGTGACGGAAGATCACGCGGGCGCTGCCGGCGCCCAGGGCGCGGGTAGCCGCCACGTACCCCTTGGTGCTCTCCGCGATCACCTTCGACCGCACGATGCGGGCGTACGTCGGGATCGACACGATCCCCACGGCCAGCATCACATTGAGCAGCCCGTGGCCCAGGACCACGACGATCGCCAGGGCCAAGAGGATGCCCGGAAAGGCGAGCATCACGTCCATCAGCCGCATTATCACGTTGTCGACGGCCCCGCCGGCCGACCCGGCCACGGCTCCCAGCGTGGAGCCGATGAGGATCGCTAGCGAGACCGCGGCGAAGCCGATAAGCAGCGACACGCGGGCGCCGTAGAGCATGCGGCTGAACTGGTCGCGCCCGAGCTGGTCGGTGCCGAACGGGTGCTCGAGGCTCGGCGACAGCCTGGTCTCGTGGACGTTGACCTGCCAGATGCCGTTCTCGTTCGGGTGCTCGGACGCCAGCACCGGCGCCAGCACCGCGCCGAGCGCCAGCACGCCGATTATCGTCAGCCCGGTCACGGCCAGCCTGTTGCGGAGCAGGCGTCGCAGCGCGTCG
>JBJYWW010000061.1:0-12327 GCA_046259645.1 Anaerolineae bacterium | reverse complement strand
GAGATCGGGCACGTCGAGACCCGCCTCGGTCAGGGCCGGCGCCAGTCGCCATGCGTCGTCGACGCCGGCGTCGTCGAGCCAGGCCTCGAGCTCTGCCTCGCGGTCCGCTCGCGACAGCGCGTCCAGCGCGGGCGGCGCGGAAGCGTCCGTCCGCATCCTGTCGGCGTGCGCATTGACGTTCGCCAGCTGGAGCACCGACGGCTGCACTGAGCTCAAGCGCTCGTGCGCCGCGGCAAGCTCGACGAGGGCGGTCTGCAGCTGGTCGGCGCCCCTGCCGACCGCCGCCGCCGGGTTGTTCAGCTCGTGTGCCACGCCGGCGGTCAAGGTGCCGAGCTGCGCCATCTTCTCGCTCTGGCGCAGCTGCGCCTCCGTGGACCGCCAGCGGGCGAGAACGGTGTGGAACATCGACACGGCTGCCGACGGGCTGGAGGTTAGGAGCCGGTCCATCTGCCCCTGGTCGATCTCGATCAGCCGGCAGTCGGTGCGGGCGCGCACCGTCGCCATGCGCTGGGCGTCCTCCATCAGCGCCATCTCGCCGATCACGTCGCCCGGGCCGCGGACCGCGAGAAGCAGCTCGCGCCCGCGGGCAGCCTTGACCACCTCTACCTCGCCCTCGCGCACGATGAAGGCGCGGTCGCCGCACTCACCCTCTTCGAACAAGGTCGCGCCGGCTGCGAGCTCGACCTCCGTGACGCCCTCGCACAAGCGCCCGAGGTCGGGCTCGGGCAGGTCGGCGAACAGCGGTATGCGGCGCAGGAACTCGCGCATCACACGGACTTCAGGTACTGGTGCACGAAGCTGACGGCCACGGCGCCCTCGCCCACCGCGGACGCCACGCGGCGGACCGCGCCTTGCCTGACGTCGCCGGCGGCGAACACCCCCGGCACGCTCGTCTCGAGCAGGTACGGATCGCGCTTGAGCGTCCAGCCGGCAGGCCGCGGCCGGCCACGCAGGAGGTCGGCGCCTGTGACGATGAAGCCCGCTCCGTTGCGCTCGACGACCTCGGCCACCGCCCGCGAGTGCGGCACGGCGCCGATGAAGAGGAACATTGCCGCCGCTGGCAGCTCCTCGGTCGCACCGGTGTCCTTGTGCTCCACGACGACTGACTCGAGCTGTTTGTCACCCTTTGCCTCGACGACCTCGGTCCGTTGGAGCACGTCGATGCGGTCGTTGTCGTTGATCTGGTCGACCAGGTACTGCGACATCCCGCGCTCGAGGGCCGTGGCCCGCACCAGCATCTTGACGTCGCTGGCGTAGCGGGAGAAGAACATGGCGCCCTGGCCCGCCGAGTTTGCGCCGCCGACGACCAGCATCGGCTGATCCCGGTAGTGCGCTGCCTCGGTCATGGCCGCACCGTAATACACGCCCGCGCCGGTGAGGCGCTCGATCCCCGGCGCGTCCAGCCGCTTGACGGTCACGCCGGTGGCGATCACGAGCGCGCGGCAGCTGAGCTCGGCGCCGTCGGAAAGCGTGACGATCCGGTACGGCTCCTCGACCCGCACGGACGTCACCTCCTGGGCGGTCAGGATCTCGGCCCCGAGGCGGGTCGCCTGTGCGGTGGCGCGACGTGCGAGATCGGCGCCGCTCAGGCCCTTCGGGAAGCCCAGGTAGTTCTCGATGCGCGAGCTGGTACCGGCCTGCCCGCCGGTGGCCTCGCGCTCTATCAGGGCCGTGCTGAGGCCCTCGGACGCGCCGTAGACGGCCGCGCCGAGCCCGGCCGGTCCAGCGCCGACGATGATCAGGTCGTAGTACGGGGCGGTGGCCTCGGTCCGGAGGCCGGCCTTGTGGGCCAGCGCCTTGGGCTCTGGGCTCTCCAGCACCTCACCGTCGGGGAAGTAGACCTTCGGCAGGGCCGCCAGACCCCGACCGGTCGACTCCGCCAGGGCTCTCGCGGCTGGGTCGGCCTCGATGTCGAGCCACTTGTACGGGATCCTGTTGCGCGCGAGGAAGTCCTTCACGTCGTGGCTCGACGCCGACCAGAGGGCACCAGCGACGCGAATGCCGTCGTACGGCAGGTCGGCGTTCGCGCGCCAGTCCTCGAGCAGGTCGTCGAGGACCGGATAGAGGTTCTCCTCGGGCGGGTCCCAGGGCTTCATCAGATAGTGATCGAGGCCGATCTCGTTGATGCTCGCGATGGCGGCCTCCGTGTCGGCGTAGGCCGTCAGCAGCACCTTGCGCGCGGAGGGGTGGATCAGGCGCGCCTCGGCCATCAGCTCGGTGCCGCTCATCCCGGGCATGCGCTGGTCGACGACCATCAGGGCCAACTCATCGCCGCGCGCGGCCAGCGCACGCAACAACTCGAGCGCCTCGGCGCCCGAGCCGGCCTTGGCAATGCGGTAGTCCTTGCCGTAGCGACCCCGGATGTCTCGCTCCACGGCGGCGAGCACCTGTGGCTCGTCGTCGACCGCCAAAACCGTCGGCTTCGCCATATAGCGGCCACTCCTCGTGTGGTTCGCAGGCTCGAGGTCCTGGCGGCCCCAAGCCGACGCGGGCTACGAAAGGCGCCGGACCCGCCGAGGCGGACCGGCGTCTCTATCCGTGACCATCAGGCCTCAGGCGATGGATTCTGCGTGCCGCGGCTTGGTCCGTGGCACCTGGAGCCCGCGGCACCGTGCCCGGGCCCGGTCCTGCCGTTCGGCGCCCGACAGCCTGCCGTAACGGGGCTCACCCGCGCGGCGGCGGATCGACTATCCGAGCTGTATCCCGGCCGCCGACTGCTCGCCCTCGGTCCACTCGATCTCCACCTCGATGGTGCGTTGCAGCCGCGATCGGCCCTCGGCGCGGGCCTTCTTGCCGCCCTTCTCCTGCTCTTCGACCTTGACCTCGAGCACGAGATTCGGAGGCAGGTCGAGAACGAGCTCGTCGGTGCCTTGGCGCAACGTGACCGTGCCGCCGGCGATCTTGTCGGCGAGCGCGTGCAGGAACTCGGCGATCTGCGCGGCGGACATCGGCTCTTCGCTGCTAAGCAAGACGGTCTCACGGCCCATTGAATCCTCCTTGGAGCGTCGCGCGGTGGGGTTGTCACTCGCAGCGACGGGCCCGCCTGCTGCGCGGACGGGCGACGGTCCCGCTATTGTAGCAGACCCGCCGCGTGGCCCGCTGAGCGCCTACGACCGGCCGCCCTAGGCCTGCAGCCGCTCGGCGTCCTCGAGGCGCCCGATGACCACCAGGACGTCGCCGGGCTCGATCACCAGGTCGGCGGCGGGGTTTACGATCAAGTCGTCATCGCGGTGCACGGCGATGACGTTCAGGCCGTAGCGCCGCCTGAGGCGGCACTCCACGAGCGTGTGACCATGAAGCTCGGCGGGCGCCTGCACCTCGACCACGCTAAGACCGTCCGCGACTTCGAGATAGTCGATGAAACCGCGGCTCGCCAGGCGCCGCCCGAGGTGCTCGCCCGCCTCCTGCTCCGGCAGGATGACCTCGTGGGCGCCGACTGCCTCGAGGATGCGCTTCTGAGTGCGCGTGCGCGCCTTGGTGATCACGAGCGGCACCCCGAGCTCGAGCAGCAGCACCGTGGCGAGCAGGTTGCTCTCGAAATCCATGCCCATGCACACCAGCGCCGCATCGACGTGCTCGATGCCTATCTGGCGCAGCGCCTCGATGTTCGTCGCGTCGAGCTGGGCGACGTTCCGCAGCTCCGCTGCCAGCGCCTGCACCCGCTCTCCGTTACTGTCCACCGCCAGGACGTCGTGACCATGACGGATCAGCGTCTTGGCGACGCTGCTGCCGAAGCGCCCCAGCCCGATGACCGCGAACTCACGTCGGCCGGCCGACAGAGGCGGCAGCATGCGGCCCGTGCGACTGGGCGACGGCACCTGCGCGGACGATTTCCGCCAGCGGCGGGAGAGACGGCTCCAGTAGCGCTTCGGTCGCTGCCACATGTTGAGCTCCTGTCAAGCCGGCGCGGCCGGCCCGAGTGGTTTCGGCTGGTCCTCAGCCGACGAACACGTGCTCCGTCGGATGACGATAGGCTCGCTCCAAGCGCGAGCGGAACACGGACAGGGCGATTGTCAGCGGGCCGGCGCGACCGACGAACATCGTGGCGATTATCACGACCTTCCCTGGCAGGCTCAGGTGGCTGGCAAGGCCGGTCGTGAGGCCGACCGTGCTAAGCGCCGACGTCGCCTCGAACAGGGCGCTCATCAGGTCGGCGCCCTCGGTCAGCGTCAGGGCAATCGTGGCCGGGACGAGCCATATCAGGGCGGCCATGAGCACTCCGACGCTCTCGGCGATGGTCGCGGTCTCGATGCGGCGCCCGAAGGCGTTGACGTCCCGATGGCCACGTAGGACCGCCCAGGTCAATAGGAGCAGCACGGCGAAGGTCGTCGACTTGATGCCGCCGCCAGTGCCGCCGGTCGGCGCGCCGATGAACATCAGCGCGGCGAGCACCGCGAGAGAAGGAGTAGGTAGGGACCCGATGTCGACGGTGCTGAAGCCCGAGGTCGTGACGGCCGACATGGCCTGGAACGTCGCGGGCAGCGCGACGTAGCCCGACCGCGGCAGTGGCGGCGCGTGCGAGGGACCGCCGGTGCCGTGGAGGAGCCCAAGAAGCAATAGGAGCGCAGTGCCGACGGCGCCGAGCACGATCAGCGAGGACAGGGCAAGCCGCGTGTGGACGCTGAGCCACCGCCGTGCGCCTGGGCGAGCCCGCCCGAACAACATCGCGAGCGCTGCCTCCGCCTCGCCCAGGACCAGGAAGCCCACGGCGCCCGAGATCGCGAGCACGTTGATCACCACGTTGAAGTAAGCGTCGTCTCGATAGGGCGCGAACCCGGCCGGCGGGAGCATGTAGCCGGAAGTCGCGAAGGCGGAGATCGAGTGGAACACACCGTAGTAGATGGCGTCGTCAAGCGGCATTTCGTGCAGCCAGTGCACGACCAGGAGGGCGGCTCCCACGGTCTCGAAGAACACGGTGAAGACGATCACGCGGGCTACGAACGACTTCATCTCGCCCCGCGATGGCACGGGCAACGACGCCTGCATCATCCCACTGCCCTGGAACGAGAGGTGCCCGGCCACCATCGTCATCACGAAGGCAACGAGCGTCATGTAGCCGATCCCGCCGATCTGCACCAGTAGGATAAGGGCGACCTGCCCGAACAGCGAGTAGTGGCGCCCGGTGTCGAAAGCCGTGAGACCGGTCGTCGTCAGCGCGGACGTGGACTCGAAGACAGCGTCAATCGCCGATAGTGGCTGCTCGCCTGGTTGCGTCGCGATCGGCAGCGCGAGGAGGACGGCACCCACAGCGGCCAAGGCTAGGAAGCCCAGCAGCAGGGCCTGGATCGGGGAGATCCTGGACGGGGCGTGGCTCAAGTCGGTGCTCCGAGCAGGTGGGGGCCGGCGCTACCGGTGCCCGGTGTGCGCCGCCCTGGCGGCCGGGACACGCTGCGGCGCCACGTTATCACGGTGCTTGCCGCCACGCCAACAGATGCTGCGGCGGGCGGCAGGTGGTACACTGACCACCGTCCCGGCTCCGCGGTGGGCGTTGGCCGCCATGCCGCGGTTCGGACACCGGTGCTATGCTGAGGGCGCTGAGCAGACCATCGGCCGAGTACCTGCATGGTCGCGCAATGCGGCGTGGCAAGCATGTTGGCCAAGAGTGCGGTGCACCCGGGAGGTGATGCGTGAAGGTCTGGATAAACCGCGATACGTGCGATTCCAACCTGGCCGCATGTGAGCAGTGCTTCGGCCAGTTCCTGCGCACGGGAGTGCCGGACAGAGGCTGCGTTCTGGCCTACGTGGACGATGGGTCTGAGGACATGACCGTCTACATGCACTCCGACGGCGAAGACCACGTGGTCGTGATCCCGGCCGAAATGCGGGAGACAGTGTCGTACGAGGGCTGGCCGCAGTTCGTCGAGTTCAAGCCCGAGTTCCGCAAGCACGAGTACCCGGGCGACACCGAGAGCTGACGTCGACCGGACCGGGCTAACGTATGGCCGCTCGCGGCGTTGAGCACCGCGGAGTCCTATGCGGCGTCGGCTTCGGCAGCGCCAATTGCGGAAGCGGTGCACCACGCACCCTTGCCGGCCCGGGCCGACGCGCCGCTGGTCAGCTGGTCCCGCCGTGCCCGATTCCCGCGGCGTGGGGGCTGGTCCCGAACGGACTCGCTCGACGAGATCTCGGCAGGAGGCCATCGTGACCACCAAGCTCGCACTGGCGGTACTCGCAACCCTCATCGCCTGCGCTTCCGTCGCTGGGTCGCCGTGGCCCGTCCTCGGCAGGGAGCTTGCCGAGGGGCTCGACCTTGGGCCGGCGGGCGAGCTATACGATCCCGAGCTCGTCCGCGACTTCGACTTCACGTTCACGAGCCCTGACTGGGAGCGGCAGCTGAGCGCAGTTGGCGACGTCGGCAACGTGCGCGCCCAGCTCCGAGTCGGCGCTGAGGAGCTCGAGGACGTCGGCGTTCGGTACAAGGGCCTCAGCTCGACGTTCGTGCAGAGCCGCAAGAAGCCGCTGAACCTCTCGACCGACTCGTTCGTGCCCGGGCAACGGCTGCTGGGGTACGACACGGTCAATCTGAACAACGGCTACAGCGACCCCTCGTTCGTGCGTGAGGCTCTTACGACCGAGATGCTGCGCCCGTACATGCCAGCGCAGCAAACGTCGTTCGCCGCCGTCGACGTCAACGGCGAGCACTTAGGCCTGTACCTGGCGGCGGAGCAGGTGGAGGGCACGTTCGTGTCGGAGTGGTTCCCAGGTGGTGACGGGATCCTGATCAAGGCCGACCCGCCGGCTGGTCCCGGGATGGGCGCGCGGACTTTCCACTCCGCCCTCGAGTGGGAGGGCGAGGACGCGTCGGCCTACGAGCCGCTGTACGAGGTTAAGAGCGACGGCATGGAGGGGGCCGGGCTGGCGGCCATCGTGCACGCGGCTCGCGTGCTCGATGCGCCTGTTCTCGAAGGCGGCACCGCCGACGGCGACGTGGCGACGGCCGTGCCCGAGGTGCTCGATGTCGATCGCGCGTTGTGGTACCTGGCGGCCAACAACCTGTTCGTCAACTACGACAGCTACTACTTCGGGCACAACTACTACCTGTACCTCGCCCCGGAGGACGGGCTCCTGCACATGCTGCTGTGGGACACCAGCCTGTCGTTCGGCGGCCTGGAGCTAGGCAGCTGGGACGGCGACGGCCAGGGGCCGCGTGTCCATCCGCTCGCGCTGGAGGATTCCGACGAGCGGCCCGTCGTGCGACGGCTGCTCAGTGTCGGCGAGTGGCGCGCCGACTACCTGGCGCACTACAGGATCCTGCTCGCCTCGGCCTTCGATCCCGACGCGCTGGCCAGTCGCGGCGCCGAGCTGCAGGCGCTCGCCCGGCCACGGTTGGAGACCGACCCGAACCGCCTGTTCACGCTCGCCGAGTTCGACCGCAACCTCTATGAAGAGGTGCGGTCGCGCGCGAACATGGGCCCGGGTGGCTCGTCGCCCGGCGTGGTCGAATTCGCGCGCGAGCGGTCCGAGTGGCTGCGGTCGCTGCCGCTGCTCGCCGACCCCGACCAACGGCTCGAGGAGCACACCTTGCAGCCGGCGGCGCCCGGTCACGCCGAGGACGCCCTCGTCACAGCGCGGTTCGGCGGCACCGACGCCGTGGCGTCGGCGAGCCTGGTGTACCGGGTGGACGGCGGCCGGCCGTCGACGGTGACGCTGACGCCGGACGGCGGGGCGTGGCGCGCCGTCATTCCGGGCCAGAGAGGCGGCAGCTCGGTGGCCTACTACGTCCGCGTAGAGACCGCCGACGGGCGGTCGGCGTTCTATCCGCCCGCCAACTTGACCCAGTCGTGGGCCTACGACGTGGCGCCGCCCGAGCTACCAATGGCCGAGCCGGGCGATCTGGTCGTCAACGAGCTGCAGGCTCTCAACGACTCCACGGTCGCCGACGAAGAGGGCGAGTACGACGACTGGGTGGAGCTGCACAACCGCGGCGACGAGGCCATCTCCCTCGCAGGGCTGTACCTGTCCGACGACGCGACCGACCCTTGGGCGTTCCCCCTGCCGGACGCAACGCTCGGTGCGGGCGAGTACCTTCTCGTGTGGTGCGACAACGACCCCGAGCAGGGCCCGTTGCACGCACCGTTCGCGCTGTCAGGCGACGGCGAGTCCCTCATCCTGTCGTCGGACGACGCGATCGTGGACCAGGTCGACTTCGGCTCGCAGGAAACCGACGTGAGCCTCGCTCGACTGCCCGACGGGTTTGGGGCCTGGGTGGCGTGCACAACTCCGACGCCGGGCGCGGCCAACAGCTGTCCGGATGCGCCGCCCACCGACGAGCCGAGCGAGACGCCCACCGACACGCCGACGGGCCAGCCGACGGGCAGCGTAACGTCGACCGCCGCGGCGTCCGCCACAGCCACCGGAACGCCGAACGAGCCGACTGCGCCGCCGGAGGAGCCGCACCGACTCTACCTGCCCGCGCTGGAAGGCTAAGGAGCGTCTGGGTAGCCGGCGCCGGCTACGCCGCGCAGAAGCGCTCCACGACGTCGTACAGCACCCGCGTGGCGAAGACCTGGTTGGCGATTGAGATCCGCTCGTCGTGCCCGTGGACCAGGCTCTGGCGGTCCACGGCGGGCTCGTAGCGCTGCGGGCTGAAGCCGTAGACCTTGGTGCCGTTGCGCACGATCGCCTTGGCGTCAGTGGCGCCGGCCAGCAGCGTCGGAACCAGCGTCACCTCCGGCGCGTGCTCGGCGATCGACGCGGCGATGGCGTCGAAGAGAGGCGACGCCAGGCTCGACTCGAGAGGGACGCCCTCCTCGTCAAACTCCAGCGAAACGCCGGCCGGCAGGTAGTCGGCGAGCTCCGCCGCCAAGTCGGACGGGGCGAAGCCCGGTAGGGTGCGACCGTCGACACGAGCCGTCGCCGAGCTCGGGAACACGTTCACCTTGGACCCGGCTGACAGAATCGTCGGTGAGGCCGTGTTGTGCGTGGCGGCGTACAGGTAGCGCTTGCGCTGATCGTCGACCGGCAGCGCCTCCAGCGCGGCGTCGACCGCGCCCTCGTCCCGCGCGATTCTCATCAGAAGCTCGGCGATGTCGGCCGGTTGGTCCTGGGCGAGCGCCGTCAGATAGGCGCGCACGGTGTCGGTGAGGTGAGCCGGCAGGCGCGCGCGCCCGACAGACGCAACGGCCTCGGCTAGCAGGACCACCGCGTTGTCCTCGCGCGGCATCGACGCGTGGCCGGGCGAGCCCGTCGCAGTCAGGTTGAACCGCGCCAGGCCCTTCTCCGCTGTCTGAACCGTCATGTAGAGCTTGCCGCCGACCTCGAACGACTGACCGCCGCCCTCGTTCAGGGCGTACTCGGCGCGCACGAGCTCGGGATGGTTGTCGACGATGTAGTGAGCGCCGAGCTGGCCGCCGCGCTCCTCGTCGGCCGCGGCCATCAGGATCAAGTCGCGCGGCAAGGATCCCATCTTGGACGCGCGCTCGCTGAACAGGAGCATCAGCGTCACGTGCTGCGCCACGATGTTCTTCATGTCGAGGGCGCCCCGGCCCCACACGTAGCCGTCGTGGATCTCGGCCGCGAAGGGCGGGCGAGACCACTCGCCGCTCTCGGCCGGCACGACGTCGATGTGCGACATCAGCTGATGCGACGGCAGGTCACCGGTGCCCGCGAGGCGGGCGACGACGCTGCCGCGCCCGGGCTCGCTCTCCAGCACCACCGGCTCGGCGCCGGCCGGCGCCAGGGTGTCGGCGATCCACTCGGCGGCGTGGACCTCGTTGCCGGGCGGGTTGGTGGTGTCGATGCGGATGAGCTCCTGCAGCCTGGCGACCGACTCAGCACCGACCTGGTTCCACTCGGGTTCGTACGGCATTCCGCTAGAGCTCCTTGCTGACGAGGACGGTGTCGTCCTCGAAGGCCATCTTGGTTTCGAAGCCGCGCGAGTGGAAGATCGCCAGCATGCCGAGGTTGTCCTTGGTCGTCTCCGCCAGGAACTGCTGCACACCGGCATTGCGCGCGATCTCGATGCAGTAGTCGGTAAGCTGCGTGCCGAGGCCCTTGCCCTGCCAGGGGTCGCTGACGAACACCGCGTACTCGACGGTGACCAGGTCCGGGTCGGCGACCATGCGACCGACGCCGGCCAGCTTCCGCTCGCCCTCGTCCTCGATCTCCGCGACGATGGCCATCTCGCGGTCGTAGTCGATGTAGCAGTAGCGGGTCGCCATCTCGTGCGTGGTGCCCTTGAAAACGTGGCGGAAGCGGAAAAGCAGCGACTGCTCGGAGGCATCCGCCAGCATGGCGTGCCACATCGGCTCGTCTTCCGGGCGGATCGGCCGCAGGGTGACCGGCGTCCCGTCCCGCAGCTTGCTTGGTCGAACCAGTTGCTCCGGATAGGGGGCGATCACCAGGTGGCTGTATGGGCGGGCCGTGCTGCCAACCAAGCCTCGGTCGATGATCACCCGGGCATCGAGCGCGACCACCTCGTCCGGCGTCGCCAGCAACGGGTTCAGATCGATCTCCTGGATCTCGGGGTAGTCGGCGATCAAGTACGAGAACCGCATGATGATCTCGATCAGCTTGTCGAGGTCCGCCGGTGGCTGCCCGCGGTAGCCCGTGAGAAGCGGCCACGACTGGAGCGACTCGAGCATCCGGCGGGCCAGCCGCTCGTTCAGCGGCGGCAGGCCCAGCTTGCGGTCTCGGAAGACCTCCGCTGCCGTGCCGCCCATGCCGACCATGATCACGCTGCCGAATGTCGGGTCCTTCTTCGCGCCGAGGATTATCTCGAAGCCGTGCAGCACGTCGTACATCTTCTGCACGGTGACGCCCTGGACGTCGGCATCGGGACGGGCGGACTTCGCGCTGTCGATGATCTCGTGGTATGCGTCGCGCACCTCGTCGGAGTCGTCCAGGTTGAGCTTGACGCCTCCAACGTCGGTCTTGTGCGTGATCTCCGGCGACATGACCTTGAGCACGACCGGGTAGCCGATGCGCTGGGCGGCGGCAACGGCCTCGTCGGCGGAACGAGCGGAGTACGGCTTGGTGATCGGGATGCCGTAGGCCTCGAGCAGCGCCTTCGACATCGTCTCCGAGAGGACGTCGTGGCCTTCCATCAGGATGATGTCGAACAAGTCCCGCAACTTGCCCCTGTCGAGGGCGAACGCGACCGGAATGTCGCGCGGCGTCTCGTGGAGCACCTCGAGGTTGTGGGCGTACGAGTAGAGGTGGAGGAAGGCGCGCACGCCGGACTCGGGCGTCGCATAGGTGGGGATGCCGACCTGGTTCAGCACTTGGATGCCGCCGGCGACCATCTGACCGCCCATCCACGCCGCAAGCACGGGCTTGCGGTCGCGAGCCGTCGACGCGCCCAGCGCCACGGCGGTGGCGGTGGCGTCTGTCATCGCCTGCGGTGTCAGGATGACCAGCGTGGAGTCTACGCCCCGATCCTTCTGCACTATGTCGCAGGCGTCGGCGAAGCGCTCCGGAGTGGCGTCCCCAAGGACGTCCACCGGATTGCCGTGCGACCAGAACGGCGGCAGGTGGTCGTCGAGATTGGCGATGGTCTCGTCGCCGAGGGTGGCGAGCTCGCCGCCGAGCGATAGCAGCGAGTCGGTGGCCATCACGCCCGGACCGCCGGCGTTGGTGACGATCGCCAGGCGCCGCCCCCTGACCGGTCGCTGGCGCGCTAGCAGCTCGGCGCAGTCGAATACGTCGTCGATCTCGAAGACGCGCTCGATACCGGCGCGCTCGAACGCCGCGTCGAAAACCGCGTCCTCCCCAGCCAAGGCGCCCGTGTGCGACGCCGCGGCGGCAGCCGACTCGGCGAACCGCCCCGACTTGTATGCCACGATGGGCTTGGTCCGTGAGAACGCTCGGGCGGCCGACATGAAGCCTCGCGCGTCCGTGAGAGACTCGATGTAGAGGATGATCGAGCGCGTGCGGGGGTCCTCGCCGAAGTAGTCGATCAGGTCGCCGAAGCCAACGTCGGCCATGTTGCCGATTGAGACGAAGTTCGAGAAGCCGATGTTCTCCTGCAGCGCCCAGTCGAGGATCGAGGCGCAGAGCGCGCCGGACTGTGAGATGAACGCGATGTGGCCGTCCTTGGGCATCGCGCCGGCGAAGCTGGCGTTGAGCTTGATTCCGGGGACGATGACGCCCAGGCAGTTGGGTCCGATCATCCGCATGTCGGGGAACTGGGCGACCTGGTCGGTGAGCTGCTGCTCGAGGGTCATGCCTGCTTCACCCGACTCGCGGAAGCCGGCCGAGATCACGATCAGTCCGTTGACCCCCGTCTCGCCGCATTGCCGGGCGATGTCCGGCACTGTCGCGGCCGGTGTTGCGACGATCGCCAGATCCGGCGGCAATCGGAGTTTCAGCTTGCAAAAACGACATTGC
>JBJYWW010000060.1:0-4656 GCA_046259645.1 Anaerolineae bacterium | reverse complement strand
TACTTCGCACCTCACAAGGGCGTTCCGGTCATCGAGGCGCCCGTTGACACCGCCCTGCGCATAGTGCACATAGAGGACGAGCCCGACGCCGTGTACGCCCAGCTCGTCGCCGAGCGCCTGAGCGCGGGCATGACCGCGCGAGCGACCGAGATCTCCCCCTCGCGCGTTGTGCTGTACACCGAGTTCGGTGAGCACGTCCTGGCGCCCATCGTCGCAGCCAACGTCTTCACGGTGCCCGTCGCAGAGCCCGAGGCCGAGGATGCCGGCACGCTCAGGCTGTCGGATTTGGATCTCGGTCAGCGGTCGGAGGTGGTCAGCATCTCGCTCGCGTGCCGTGCGACCGAGCGGCGCCGTCTCCTGGACCTGGGCGTCGTGCCGGGCACCGTGATCGACGTCGAGTTCCGGAGCCCCGGCGGTGATCCGACGGCCTACACGATACGCGGCGCCACGATCGCGCTCCGAGCAAGCCAGGCGGATCACATCCGCGTCAGGCCGGTTGCGAGGGACGCCGCATGAGTCGAGGCGACGAGCACGCGCCGAAGCCCGTCATCTCGTTGCCACGCGCCCCGGGAAGCGCTCCGGCGCCAACTGGAAGCCCGTGCGACACGTGCGCCATCAGGCAGAGCGCAAGCCTCCACAAGCTGGGGCTCGACGTCAGCGAATGGGACTACGTCGTCGCCCTCGCCGGGAATCCCAACACCGGCAAGAGCACGGTCTTCAACGCGTTGACCGGCCTACGGCAGCACACCGGCAACTGGCCGGGCAAGACCGTCGCGCGCGCCGAGGGCGCGTTCGAGTTCGGTGGCCGGCGGTTCAAGCTGGTCGACCTGCCCGGCACTTACTCTCTGCTGGCCAACAGCGTCGACGAGGAGATCGCACGCGACTTCATCCTGTTCGGCCAGCCCGACGTGACGGCGATCGTGGTGGACGCGACACGGCTGGAGCGCAACCTGAACCTGACGCTGCAAGCCCTCGAGATCACCGATCGCGCCGTGGTGTGCCTGAACCTGATGGACGAGGCGAAGCGGCGTGGCATCGCCGTCGACGATCGGCGCCTGGCACGCGATCTCGGCGTACCGGTGGTGCCGACGGCGGCTAGGTCCGGCGACGGGCTGGACGAGCTGCTGGCCGCGATCGACGACGTCGCCACGGGGCGCACGGTGTGCCGCCCGCATCGCATCCGCGAGGGCTCGAGCGAGCTGTCGGCCGCCGTCACCGAGCTGGCCGCCGAGATCGAGGAGGTGTTCCCCGGGCTGCCGAACGCGCGCTGGGTGGCGATCCGGCTTCTCGACGGGGATCGCAACGTCGCCGCAGCCGTCCGGACCGGCGCTCTAGGAGCTCTTGCGGAGCCAATGCCGGCGCCCATGGCGCTCGAGCCAGGCGTCGTGCAAGCAGGCCCGACTGAGAGCGCCTCGTGAACGGCGAGTCGGCTCTCGGTGCACTCCCCGACCAGCCGGGGCTCGGGAGCGGTCACGCCGGACCCGATGGGCCCGGCGCCGCCGATGCCTCGTCCACCGAGTCCGAGCGGGATGAGCTGCTGGCCACGGCCAGGCAGCTGCGATGGCAGGTCGGGCCCGGGTTCCACCAGGAGCTGACCGAGGCGATCTACGCGGACGCAGCGCGACTGTCCGACCGCTCCGTGACCCTGCCCGGCGAAGAGGCGCGCTTCGACCTCGACCGCACGATCGACGAGATCGTAACGAGCCGCCTCTGGGGCTTCCCGATAATGGCTGGGCTGCTGATGTTCGTGTTCTGGCTCACAATCGTGGGAGCCAACTACCCCTCGCGGCTGCTCTCGTGGGCCCTGATCGACGTCGGCTACAGCGCGCTTCACACGGCGGCCGGCGCGATCGGTCTGCAACCGTGGCTCGAGGGCCTGCTCATCGACGGCATGTACCTCGCCACGGCCTGGGTCGTGGCCGTGATGCTCCCGCCCATGGCCATCTTCTTCCCGCTGTTCACCCTGCTCGAGGACTTCGGGTACTTGCCGCGCGTGGCATTCAACCTCGACAACCTGTTCCGCAAGGTGGGCGCGCACGGCAAGCAGTCGCTGACGATGACGATGGGGTTCGGCTGCAACGCGGCCGGCGTCATCTCGACGCGAATCATCGACAGCCCGCGCGAGCGGCTCATCGCGATCGTCACCAACAACTTCGCGCTGTGCAACGGCAGATGGCCCACACAGATCCTGCTCGCCACGCTGTTCGTCGGCGCGCTCGTGCCGCCGTACCTGGCCGGGCTCGTCTCCGCGCTGGCCGTGATGGCCGTGGCACTGCTCGGCGTCGCCCTGACCTTTGCGGTCTCCTGGGGCCTGTCGCGCACCGGTCTGCGGGGCGAGGCGTCGGCGTTCAGCCTCGAGCTCCCGCCCTACCGGCCGCCTCGCATCACCCAGACCATCTACACGTCGCTCATCGACCGCACCCTGTTCGTCCTGTGGCGAGCCGTCGTGTTCGCGCTTCCCGCGGGGGCGGTGATCTGGCTGATCTCCAACGTGCACCTGGGCGACGCCACGCTGGCCGAGCATGCCGTCAACGCGCTGGACCCGGTGGGGCTCCTCTTCGGACTGAACGGAATCATCCTGCTCGCGTACGTCGTGGCGATCCCAGCCAACGAGATCGTGGTCCCGACAGTGCTGATGCTGACGGTGCTGGTGACGGGCATGGCCGGTGTCGGCGAGGGTGCCGGGGTCCTGTTCGAGCTCGACTCGGCCGACGACCTGGCGGCGATCTTCAACGCCGGCGGCTGGACGCTGCTAACGGCCGTCAGCGTGATGCTGTTCAGCTTGATCCACAACCCCTGCAGCACCACGATCTACACGATCTACAAGGAGACCGGCAGCCGAACATGGACGGCCGTGTCCGCGCTCCTGCCGCTCGCCATGGGCTTCGCCGTGACGTTCGTCGTCGCGCACGTGTGGCGCGCGGTAGCGGGCATGCTGTAGCGCCCCCTAGGGCAGGGGCGCTGATTTCGGGGTCGCCGTCGGCGGACGGGGCGTCGCGCTCGGCGGCGGCGGTGTGCGCGTGGGTCGGGGGGTCCTGGTCGGCGTGGCCGACGGCGTGGGGGTGATCGACGCAGTCGCCGTCGGTCTCGTCGGAGTCGCCGTCGGCGTCGGCGCGCCCGGCCAGGTGTTCAGCCCGGCCCAGGGCAGGTGCGCGTAGTCCGGCGGCGTCGTGGCTGTCGGTATCGGACCGCCTGCCAGATCGCGGACGTAGACCTGCCGGACCCCCGCCGGGACGCCCGACGCAAGCACCGCGCGCGAGTCGAAGGCGACCCAGCGCCCATCGCCCGAGATCGACGGGTTGCGGCTCGCGCCGTCGCCTTCCTCGCCGCTCGACCAAACCGATGCGCGCACGGTGATGCCGCCGCCGATGAAGTTCACGAACACGTCCGAGTCCGAGTTCGAGTCGTCCGGCACCAGGTTGGCCGCCTCGGACGAGAAGGCCACCAGGCGCCCATCGGCAGTCAGCACCGGATGCTCGGCGTTGCCCTCGGCCGCGGAGCCCGCCGCCGAGACGGACACGCGCACCGTCGACTCGTCGGCCAGCGACCGCACGAACGCCGAGCGCCACACCGATCCCACGTTGTCGAGCGTCAGCGCCAGGCTGGTGAATGCCACGTGCTCACCGCCGCTGGATATTGCCGCCTCGCCGCACTCGTCATCGGCCTGGGCGCCGCTCGTGGCGCGCGACACGAGCGCGGTCTCTCCGGCAGCCAGATCGCGAACGAAGACGTCGGCGACACCGTTCAAGTCGTCGTCCACGAGCCGCCGCGAATCCGACGTGAACGCCACGAGCGCGCCGTCGCCCGAGACGGCCGCGCCGTGCGACGGCGCGGCGGCCTCCGCTCCAGCGCTCGACACGGACACCCGCACAATGCGCCCGAGGGCCAAGTCCCAGGCGAACACGTCCCGCACTCCGTTGCCGTCGTCGGGCACCAAGTTCGTAGAGTCGGACTCGAAAGCAACTACGCGGCCGTTGGCGCTGATGGCGGGAGCCGAGGCGCCGGCGTCGGCCGGCGCGCCGTCGAGCCCGGCCGACACAAGCATGGTGAGGCCGGTCCGGCGGTCATGAAGGAAGACATCCGGCTCGCGGTTGGTGTCCCCGGCGACGAGGTTGGACGCGAACGACTCGAATACCACGTACCGCCCGTCGGCGCTGATGCCGCCCGCGGTGGAGTCGCCGGTCGCCTCGCTCCCGTCCGTCGCCACCGACACGCGCGATGTCTCCCCCGTGGCGAGTTCGTGCACAAACACATCGTATGCGTCGTTGGTGTCGCCGGGCACCAGGTTCGAGGCACCGGAGGTGAAGGCGACATACCCCCCTCCTTCGGCAACGTGTGGCCCGGTCGACGACGAGTTGCCGGGGGTGCCGTCGTTGCCCTTGGAGATCAAGACCGTGCGACCGCCCGCCTGCGCGGCGACGAGGCTCTCGACCACGGATCCCTGGCGATGAGCGCCGCCGGCCGCCAACGCCGCCCCGGCTGAGGCTACGAGCAGCGCCGCCCCGAAACCCGCCACCACCATTGCCGACCCCAGCGCGAGCCGGGACAGGTCCGGTTGACCCACGGCGGTCGGACGCCTGGCGAGCCAGACGAGCGCCGCCGCCAAGACCAACGCCGTCGCACCGCGTGCGACCAGCGCCTGCGTCCCCGCGCCCG
>JBJYWW010000059.1:0-15701 GCA_046259645.1 Anaerolineae bacterium | reverse complement strand
CGACAGGTCGGTGCCGGCCTTGCCCAGGTTGATGAAGACCTCGAACGGGTCACCGTCGCCGGTCCGGTTGACGCTCACGTAGGCCTTGCCCAGCGGTGTCTGGACCATGTGGGTCGAGCCGTCCATCCGCCGCGGCCGGGGCTTGACCTTGGCCTCCAAGGGGGCCGGCGCAGCCTTGGCGGGTGCTTCCGGCCCTTCAGCCGTCTTCTCGCGCGACTCCTCGCTCTTGGCTCGGAGCACCTGCTCGTCGCGCGAGCCGTCGCGGTAGACCGTGCCGCCCTTGCAGCCGAGCTCGTACATGTACTCGTACAGCTCACGCGTCTGGTCCACCGTGTACTCGTTGGGCACGTTGCAGGTCTTCGAGATCGAGGAGTCCACCCAGCGCTGGATGGCGGCCTGCACGCCGATGTGCTCTTCGGGCAGCAGGTCCATCGCGGTCACGAAGTGGTCCGGCAGCTCCTCGCCCGGGTGGTCCGACTGCCACTCGTCGAAGACCCCGACCTTCTCCTCGTGCAGCCCGAGGCGGCTCTGCCGCATGTAGGTCCACGAGTAGAAAGGCTCGATGCCGGTCGACGTCCCGACCATGGTGCCCGTGGTGCCGGTGGGCGCCTGCGTGAGCAGCGTGACGTTGCGAACCCCCGACCGCCTGACAGCCTTGCGCACCTCGTCGGGCATGCCGCGCATGAACCCGCCGTCCAGATACGGCTCGACCTCGAAGCGCGGGAACGAGCCCTTCTCGGCCGCGTTCTCCGCCGACGCGAGATAGGCGGTGGTGGCGATGAACTCGTATAGGCGGTCGAGGAACGCGTTGCCGTCCGCGCTGCCGTAGCGAACGCCGCAGCGGATCATGAGCTCCGCCAGGCCCATGGTGCCCAGGCCGATGCGCCGCTCGGACAGCTGCCGCTGCTCGTTCTCGTCGAAGAAGTAGGGCGTGGCGTCGATCACGTTGTCGAGGAACCGCACCGCGTAGCGCACTGCGTGCCCCAGCTGGCCCCAGTCGACCTCGCCGCCCTTGTGGAATCGGCTGAGGTTGAGGGCGCCGAGGTTGCACACGGACCAACCGGGCAGGGGCTGCTCGCCGCACGGGTTGGTGCACACGAGCGGCGCGTAGTAGTACGAGTTGCTCAGCTTGTTGGCCCGCTCGATGAACCACAGCCCTGGCTCGGCGCTGGCGTGCGCGCTCTCGATGATCGTGTTCCAGAGCTCGCGGGCCGGGACGCGCTTGTGCTCGACGACCGGGTAGCCCTTGTCGCGCCACGCGCCGAGGTCGCCGTCCCACTCGGACTCGTACGCCTCGTGCGACGTGTCAGGGAACAGCAGCGGCCAGTCCGCATCCTCGCGCACGGCATCCATGAAGTCGTCGGTGATCCCCACCGAGATGTTGGCGTTCGTGATCCGGCCCATCTCGCGCTTGGCGGTGATGAACTCGGCCAGGTCGGGGTGCCACACGTTGAGGATCAGCATGAGCGCGCCACGGCGGCTGCCGCCCTGCTCGATGAGCCCGGTGACGAAGCTGTACAGCGAGCCCCACGACACCGAGCCGCTCGAGCGGCCGTTCACGCCCTTCACGTACGCGTACCGCGGTCGCAGCGTCGACAAGTTGATGCCCACGCCTCCGCCGCGCGACATGATCTCGGTCATCTGCGACAGCGTGCGGATGATGCCGTCGCGCGAGTCGTGCGGGCTCGGAACGACGTAGCAGTTGTAGTACGTCAGGTCCTGATCGGTGCCCGCCGCGGTCAGGATGCGCCCGCCCGGCACGAACTTCCAGCCCTCGAGGAGCCAGCGGAACCGGCCCTCCCACAGGGCTCTCTTGCTCTCGTCCTCGATCCGGGCGATGCCGCGAGCGACGCGCGCCTGGAGCTGGTCAGGGTGGATCTCGACCGGCACGTCGACGTGCTCGCGGGCGCGCGTCACGACCTCGCCGTCGGTCAGCTCGATGGCCACCTCGCGGTCGCCGACGCTCTTCACGGTGCCGATCTCGCGCTGGCCGGTGTCCGAGTCGGTGCACACCACCACGATCCCGCCCTCGACCAGGGTCGCTTTCTCCATGTCCTTCAGCGCGTACCTGTCGAGGAAGATCTTCTCACCTAGCTCGCTCAGGTGGTTGGCGTCTCCAGCTGATACGCGACGGTCGGTGACCGGCGGCTCGACCGATCGCTCGGCGCCGGCCAGGCCGCCCTTCGCCGGTGCTGAGCCGGCGCTACCGGCATCGTCGTTGCCGCCGACGCTGCCTGCGCTGCCATTGCCGGTGCCGTTGGCCGCCGGGACGCCGGCGCCGTTGCCACGGCGCCTCGGGCGCCCGTTCTCCGTGGCCGCCTCTCCGTCCGCCTCGTCAGTTCGGCCCGAGGTCGTCTCGCCCACCTTTGGGGCGAGTGCGCCGGAGCCGTCGGTCGCGTCGCCTTCGTGTGTTTGCTGCTTGCCGGCGGGGCGGTTCTCTGGATCGCGCATTGTTGCTCCTTGTGCTCCCGGTGGGGTAGGGCGCACCCACCTCAGCACGCGGACGCTCGCCGCCTTGCGCGCTAGGGGGCCGTGGTTTTTCGGCTGTGTGGGGTCTCGCGGCTAGAGCTCCAAGACCAGTTGGTCTTCCAGCTCGGCCTCGCGCTGCTTCGTCTCGCGCAGCCGCTCGATCTCCTCGGACAGGACCTCGAGATCGGTGAAGCGGCGGTACACGCTGGCGAAGCGCACGTAGGCCACGTCGTCCAGAGGCTGCAGCCGTTCCATGACGAGCTCGCCGATGACGGCGCTCGGGACCTCGCTGCGCCCAAGCCGATAGAGATGCGCCTCGATGTCAGCCGCCAGGTCTTCCAGCGCGTCGGTCGAGACGGGCCGCTTGACGCAGGCAAGCTGCATCCCGCTCATGAGCTTGTCGCGGCTGAAGTCCTCCCGCCGACCGTCGTTCTTGACCACCTGGAGGTTGGCCGCGGCAACACGCTCGTAAGTCGTGAACCGCTGGCGGCACACGTTGCATTCCCGCCGTCTCCGGATCGCCTCGGCTACCTCCCGCGTGTCGACCACGTGGCTGGACGCACTGCAGAACGGACACTTCATGCCGAGATCCCCTTCGTGGAGCGGTGGGCCTGTACCTGTTGGCGAGTCCACGGCGGACGGTGGCACGCTGTGGACAGGCTGTGGATACCCTGTGCACTGATGCCCATATGTTGAGCATTCAGGCGCAGTTTGCCACTAGATGTAGTGGTGAGGCGATTGTACCACACGGAGCGGGATACCGCAAGAGCTCAGGGCGTATTGCGATCATCCTAATACGCAAAAGGCGGCCCATGTCACCTACGAACTCGGATCGGTCGTGGCGCGGAAAGTCTAGCGCGAGTCGCAGGCATCGCGCGATCCCAGCCGCCGCGTGACGCGCACCGGGGCGGACCATCGGTCCGCCCCGGTCGAGGGAGGAGGGTGGCTGCTCGCGGCTGTGTCGGGCGCCGACGGCTGCCGGTTGCGATTCAGGCTGTGGTCTGGCTTCGCACCGCGCCGCCCCGCCCGGGGCCCGCGCTACGTCGCTAGCGGCTGCGCAGGAACGCCGGGATCTCGAGGTCCTCCTCGGCGAGGTGATGGCGGCGGGGCAGCTCCAAGATGTTGGCGGTGGCGGGGCCGGTCTCGCGGCGGGCGCTCGCGTTGAAGCCCGTGGCTATGACCGTGATCCGCAGCTCGTCGCTCATCTCCTTGTCGAGCACTGCGCCGAAGATGATGTTCGCGTCGCGGTCGACGGTGCCACGTATCACCTCCGCGGCCTCGTTGATCTCCTGCAGCGTCATGTCCATGCCGCCGGTCACGTTGAACAGCACGCCCGTCGCGCCGTCGACGGTGATGTCGAGGAGCGGGCTGGCGATGGCGTTCTCGGCGGCCGCGACCGCGCGGCCGTCGCCGCTTGCGCGACCGACCGACATCAGGGCAGCGCCGCCGTCGGCCATGATCGTGCGCACGTCGGCGAAGTCGAGGTTGATGAGGCCGGGCACGGTGATCAGCTCGCTGATGCCCTGGATGCCCTGGTGGAGCACCTCATCGGCGGCCCGGAACGCCTCCTGGAACGTGATGCGGCTGTCGCCGAGCGACAGCAGCCTGTCGTTCGGGATGACGATCAGGGTGTCGACGCACGCGGCCAGGGCCTCGAGCCCCTGCTCGGCGGCCGACTCGCGTGGGTTGCCCTCGAACGAAAACGGCTTGGTGACGACGCCGATCGTCAGCGCGCCGGCCGACCGCGCCATGTCGGCGACTATCGGCGCGGCGCCGGTGCCCGTGCCGCCGCCCATGCCGGCCGTCACGAAGACCATGTCGGCGTTGTCGACGGCCGACGTCAGGTCGTCACGGCTCTCCTCGGCCGCTTTCTCGCCGACCTCGGCGCGGCCGCCGGCGCCGAGGCCCTTGGTCAGCTTCTCGCCGATCTGAATTCGGCGCGCCGCCTGGCTCAGCTGCAGCGCCTGGGCGTCGGTGTTCACGGCAATGAACTCGACGCCTTTCAGGCCCTCGGCGATCATCCGGTTGACGGCGTTGGAGCCTCCGCCGCCGACTCCGACAACCTTGATTCGCGCTACGCTCTCCGCTTCCAGTGGGTACTGCATCAGTCGTGCCTCCTCGCGTGTGTGGGTTCGCATGCTGCGATCGACGGATGTTACGGTCAGTCGCGCGCCTCGCGCGCCTTGCGGATTCCGGTCAGTCGTCCATCACGTTTCCCTCGAGCATCGTCAGTTCCCCCTGTCTCCCGCGGCCGTCGCCGAGCGCCTATCGATGATGACCGTTGCCGTTGGGCAGGAAGGCGTGGCGTGCCCATGACACGATCCTGCCCAGCCCGTCTGTCGGCTCCGGCTCGGTGGTGAACACGCTGGCCGCGTCGCTGGTGCTCGTCGCTTCCCAGCGCAAGAGGCCGATGGGCGCCGCGTGGCCCGGTCCGCGCGCTGCGTCCGCCAGGCCCAGGACGTCGCCCGGCGTGCCGACTCGGGCCGGAAGACCAAGTCGGGCGCCCAGGCGCTTCGGCATTCCCGTCAGCTCGGTGCCGCCGCCGACGAGCACGGCGCCTGCCGCCAAGCGCGTGGCCAGCCCCGCCTGGCCGAGCTCGATTGCCACCAACGACGCGATCTCGTCGGCTCGCGCGGCCAACACTTCGGCGACGTGGAGCCGGGTGGTGGCGCGGCGCTTGTCGTCGCCGAACGGCACGATTTCGATGGTGGCCTCGTCGTCGTCGAGCTCGGGCAGGACGTGGCCGTGTGAGAGCTTGATCCGCTCCGCCTCGGCCAGCGGCGTCTGGAGCACGACGCCGAGATCGTTGGTCATGTGCCTGCCCCCGACTGGGAGAACCGCGGTGTGGCACAGCGCGCCGTCGACGTAGCAGGCGATGCCGGTAACGGCGGCGCCGAGATCGATCACGACGACGCCGAGCTCGCGCTCGTCCTCCGACAACGTCGCCTCGGCCGCGGCGAGCGTCGACATGGTGAGACCGACCGGCCTCACCTCCGCCAGCTCGAGGCAGCGGAGCAGGTTGGCGAGGGCCGAGTGCGCCGCGGTCACGATGTGCACCGCGGCCTCGAGCCGGTGACCCTCCATGTCGACGGGGGAGTCGACCGGGCCGCCGTCGTCCACGGTGTAGTGCCGCGCGAGTACGTGCAGCACGGACCGGTCGTCCCTGAGGAGGACGCTGCCCGCAACCTCTAGCGCCCGCTCCACGTCGGCCTGCTCGATCGTCCGCGGTCGGCGCCCGCACGGCACGAAGCCGTTGTTGTTGGCGCCGGCGAGGTGCAGTCCCGACACGCCGATGCGGGCGCGCGTGATGCTCTGGCCGGCGACGCGCTCGGCGCGCTCGACGCTGGCGGCAATCGCGCCGGCCGCGTCCTCGATGTGCACCACCTCGCCGTGCCGAATTCCGTCCGAGGGCGCATGGCCCATGCCGTGCACCCTCACGCCGCCCCCGGGCAACGCCTCGCCGACGAGCGTGCAGACCTTGTGCGATCCGATGTCGATTCCTACCAACATGGCTACTCTGCTCCCCCATGCGCGCGGATGAACGGGTGCTCCGCGAAGCGCACATCGACGTAGGCCACCGGTCGTTCCCGATCAGCCAGCCGCTCTCCCAGCGCCGCCAAGGTCGCGAGCTGACGGTCCACGAGCTGCGGGTCGGTTCCGAGCCTGATCTCGACACCGGCGTCGCTGAGCGCGCTGAAGCCCACGTCCTTGCGGTAGGCCAGCTGGCCGAAGTGCTGACCGTACGCCAGGGCCGCCTCGAGCAGCTGCTCCGGCAGGCGCTGACCGGTGGACGCTATCACCCCTGTCTCGTCGGCTACCTGCACGAGCCCCGAGCCGTCGGCCGGCGGGAACACGGCGTAGCCGTTCTCGTCGATGGCCATCCTTCCCGCGGCGGTCGTCCACAGCAGCCGCGGCTCGGTCTCCACGACGGTGATCGAGACCTGGTTGGGCAGCGTGACGCGGACCCGGGCGTCGCGGACGTCCGGCAACGCCTCGATGCGCGTCTCGGCCTTGTATCGCCGTACCGCGAAGACGCTTCGGCCGCCCAGCCCGCTCGCCGCGAAGATGCTCTGAGCCGGCACGCGTGCATTGCCATTGACATAAGCTCCGGAGACGACGAAGTGGTCCGACCGCCAGACCAGGATGGCGCCGCCGACGGCCGCCACAACCAGCACCAGCAGGCCGACCCTGAGCGGGCGCGCGAACCAGGATCCAACGTGCGACGGGGAGGGCACGAAGCTCGGCGTTGGCGCGCGGTGCCTGGGGCGAACGCGCACGGCGCCGGGAACCGCTGCGCCTCGCACCTCGGCGACGAAGTCCGCCCCGCCGGCGCGCCTCTCGCGCCACGCGCGCAGCGTCTGCTTCCTGTTGCCGCGACTACCGCGCATCCGGCACCCCGATTCGCTCGATCTCGAGCTCGAGCTCCACCCCGAACTGCTCGCGCACACGGGACCGGGCCAGTCGCACCAGGGCGTTGACGTCGGCCGCTGTCGCCCCGCCGAGATTGACGAAGAAATTGGCGTGCGTTTGCGAGATCTGGGCGCCCCCGATCGTGTGCCCCTTGAGGCCGCAGGCCTCGATGAGCCGACCGGCGAAGTCGCCGGACGGGTTCTTGAACATCGAGCCCGCGCTCGCCTCGCGGGGTTGCGTCGCCCGGCGTTGACTGGCGTAGGCGGCGATACGTCCGGCGATGAGGTCGGGCTCGTCGGCGTGGACCGCCAGCCGCACACTGAGGGCGAGGGCGTCGGTCCGACCGCTAAGGGCGCTGCGGCGGTATTCGAACTCCAGGTCGTCGCGGCCCCGCTCCTCCCGTTGGCCGTCGGCGAGCAGCACCTCGCAGCTCACCACTGAGTCGGCCATCGACCACCCGTGCGCGCCGGCGTTGGTCACGACACCGGCCCCGACGCTGCCCGGTATGCCGATCCCGGCCTCGATGCCCGCCCAGCCGGCGCGCGCCAGCGCGCCGCCGAGAGCCGCCAACGACACCCCGGAGTCGGCGACGACGACGGCCGTGCCGTCGCCGAGGTCCTCGACGGTCCAGCCCTCGCACCTGTTCACGATCACCAGGCCAGGCACGCCGCCGTCCGCGGCCAGCAGGTTCGAGCCCCGGCCGATGACGCGGCACGGGACGCCCATCTCGGCCGCCAGCGTGAACCAGCCGGCCAGGTCGGCCTTGTCGCCCACGCGCACGACGAGGTCGGCGGGGCCGCCCACGCGCAGCGAGGTGTAGCCGGCGAGGTCCTTCTCCGTGGGCCGGTCGCCACCGAGGCCAATCGCGTCAGCGCGGCTCTCCAGCTGCGCGACGGCGCGCTGCCGCAGCTGCGATAGGCAGTCGCGGCTAGCCTCGGTGATGTCGCCGGCGCCCATGAACAGCAGCACGTCGCCGCTCAGGCTGCCGAGCGCGGCCGTTGCGGCGGCGTCGGCCAGGTCGGCGGCCAGGACGGCGCCGGGCACTCCGGACGCGATGGCGGCGGCGGTCACACCGGGCAGGGGCTGCTCCCGCGCCGCATAGATCGGCGTCACGAGGACTGCGTCAGCGGCCGACAGCGCCGGCGCGTAGTGTGGGGCGAGCGCAGCGACGCGCGAGTAGGTGTGCGGCTCAACGATCGCCCATAGGCGCGACTCGGGGAACCGCTCTCGCGCGGCCGCCAGGGTCGCCTCGATCTCCGTTGGGTGGTGGGCGTAGTCGTCGATCACGGTCACGCCCATCGCTCGGCCAGCGACCTGGAACCGCCGCGCCGCGCCGCGGTACGTCCGGAGCGCCTCGCGCACCGCGTCGTCGGCGACGCCGAGCGCGTCCGCCGCCGCGACCACGGCCAGCGCGTTGCCGACGTTGTGCTCACCCGGCAGCCGGAACTCGTACCGCCCGAACGGCGCGCCGTCCCTCGTGACCTCGATGACCTGATGCTCGGTGTCGCTGGCGACGCGGCTCGCGCGCCACCGCACGTCGAGGTTGGCGGGGGGCTCGCCGACCGCGTAGTACTCCACCCGCGCCGGCACGTCTCGCAGCGCCTGGGCGACGGCCGCCGACTGACCGTTGGCGATGATCCGGCCACCTGACCGCACGCGAGACGCGAACACGGTGAACGACTCGATCACATCGACGAGGTTCGGATAGATGTCAGGGTGGTCGAGCTCGATGCTCGTCACCACGGCGAATTCCGGATGGCCGTGGTGAAACGAGCGATCGTACTCGTCGGCCTCAACGACCACGTGCGGGCCGCCGCCAGCGCTGGCGTTCGTCCCGAGATCCAGGACCTCGCCGCCGACGAAGTAGGTCGGGTCGAGCCCGGCCAGCGTGAGGGCGTATGCAAGCAGGCCGGACGTGGTCGTCTTGCCGTGCGTGCCAGCCACCGCCACACCGAGCCCGGCGTCCATCAGGGCGCCGAGAAGCGGCGCCCGCTTGGTGATCGGGATTCCGGCGTCCCGCGCGGCAATCAGCTCGGGGTTCCCGTCGGGCACGGCCGGCGAGCGCACGACGAGCGTGCAGCCAGGAGGCACGTGTGACCGGTCGTGCCCGACGGAAACGACAATGCCCGCGTTGCGCAGCGCCTCGACGGCGGCAGTGGGGCTGCGATCGCTGCCGGAGACCATGAGGCCGCGCGCGGCCAGCACCCGCGCCAGCCCGCTCATCCCGGCCCCGCCGATGCCCACCAAATGAACCTGGTCGCCGGCGCTTAGGAGCGGCACGCCGTCGACGAGCGGCCAGACGTGCCTCGTATGTTCGGAGGTCATCGGACCACCCGCAGCGCGATCAGGAACACCAGGAAGCCGCCGACGACGACCACCGAGTAGGGGGCCGGGAGCAGCGCCGGGGGCGTGTAGCCGACGAGGTTCACGGCGGTCGGTGACAGTGGGGGAACGAACATGCCGAGCTGAGCGATCGGGTAGTCGAGGGCGTCGGTGATGAACCACCACGTGCCGATCACCAGCCAGCCGTTGAAGAGCCCGGTCAGTAGGTCGATCCCGATGCCGATCAGCTTGCCGGGTGGCCAGACACCGGCGAAGCTGAGCGTCTCGCCGGCGTACATGAAGACCACCCAGGCCGTGATCACCGTCGTGAGCACCCACCACTGGGTAAGGGCCGGATCGTGCGCCAGGCCGAGCATCGTGAGCAGGCTCGTGATCAGCCCGCCGATCCGGCCGAACCCCAGCTGCAAGGCCAGGAGCATCGCCGTGAAGCCGATCGTGGCGCCGAGCTCCAGTGGGAAGCGCCGCGACAGGCCGATCAAGCCGAATATAAGCCACAGGAGCACCACGACCCACTCGACAGGGATCATCAGCTGTACACCTTCTTGCCGCGCCCGCCGAGGCTCAGCACACCGAACACCACCAGGATCACGAAGCCGACGAAAAGCACCGGCACGGTCAGGTCGCCGAGCACCTGGCGAGCCACCGATCCGGGCGCCAGCGCTCCGCCGGGGCCGGTCACCAGCCGCGAGAGGGTGAAGACGCCGACGATGAAGCCCGTCGCGGCGCCGAAGAAGGCGCCCGTCACCCGCGAGATCATGTTGCCGATGTTCAGCAGCTCGAGCGCCCCGCCGGAAGGCGGGGCGGCGATGCGCTGCGAGAACAGGTAGGCGATCAGGACGCCGAGCACGAAGAACGCCATCTGCCACACCGGGGTCTCCACCCCGGGCGGGATCAGCGGCTGCGAGAAGAGCTGCGACCACACCCAGTTCACCCAGTGCGTGACGAGCGGCCACTGGAACTCGATGACGAAGTAGGTGACGGCGGTGATCGCCAGCGACCAGAACTCGCGTCCGGCGCCCCGCAGGTAGCCGATGACCGCGCCCGCGACTGACAGCAGCAGGATGAACGTGCTGGGGTCCGCGTGCAGGGGCGCGCCACCGCCGTACCCGCCGCCGGAGCCGCCGCTGCCCACGGCGCCGCCTCCGAGGAGGCGCGTCCAGGACGACGCGGCGCGGCGGGAATAGGTGCGCGAGGTGATCATGCGGCTGCTCCCGGGCTGGCGGCCGGCGACCGGTCGGGCGGTCGGCCGCTGAGTGACTTGACCTGCCGCCAGATGGCCGCCGCCGCGTCGGGTCGGTCGAGCTGCGCAGCCGCACGGCCCATCCGCGCTAGCCGGTCGGGATCGTCGAGCAGCTCCAGGACGGCCTGGAGCATCGCCTCGCCCGTGCACGCGGCGTCCTCCAACACCACCGCCGCGCCACGGCCGGCGAGCTCGTCGGCGTTGAGTCGCTGGTGCCCACCGGCGATCGGCAGCGGCACGAGGATCGAGGCGAGGCCGCGAGCGGGGTACTCGCCCATCACCGAGGCGCCCGCGCGGCTGACCACCAGGTCCGCGGCCGCGAGCGCGGCGGCCATGTCCTCGTCGTGCAGGAACTCCCGCAGGACGTAGCCGGCGCGCAGCGCGGGCGGGATAGCCTGCCTCGACTTCTCGGCCGCCTCGACGTCGAGGCGACCGGCGACGTGCACCAGATCGGCGCGCACCAGCAGCTCCTGGGCGGCCCCGGCGACGGCCTGGTTCAGTCTCCGCGCGCCCTGGCTGCCGCCGAACACGAGCACGACGGGCTTGTCCCCGGTCAGGCCGAGCCGCTGCAGCGACTCCTCGCGACGGGCGGCTCTCACGGCCGGGCGGACCGGGTACCCCGTCACCACCGTCTTGCCCCGCGGCAGGTGTTGCCGCGCGCTTTCGGCGGTGGTCGTGACTACGTCGGCGACCTTGGCGATCAGCGACACGGCCCGACCCGGGCGGACGTCGGGCAGGAACACGGCCACGGGGACGCGGCGAGCACGGGCCGCCAGTGCCACCGGCACCGCTACGTAGCCGCCAGTGACCAGCACGGCATCGGGGCGCCGGCGCCCCATCTCGTGCCAGCTGCGAACGGCGCCGCCGGCGAGTAGGGCGACGTTGCGCGCGAAGCGGAGGGGGTTGGCGCCGACCAGCGGTCCCGCGGGTATCGCCAGGAATGGCAGCCCGTGGCGGCGCGCGATGGACGCCTCCATGCCTGACGCGGTGCCCACCCAGAGCGGCTCGCTCAACTCAGGCCCTGCGGCTTCGAGCACGGTGAGCGCGGGATAGACGTGACCTGCTGTTCCCCCGCCCGAGATCCATACGCGCATACGCCTTCATCCGATCGGGATCCATGTGCCGCGAGATGCTCACCAGCAGCCCGCTCGCCGCCATGCACGTGACGAGGCTGGAGCCACCAAACGAGATGAACGGCAGTGGGATCCCCGTGAACGGCATGAACGCCGTCACCACCGCGATGTTGATCAGCGCCTGGCCGAGGATCCAACACGTGATGCCGACGGCCAGGAGGCTGCCGAACCGATCCGGTGCGCCGGACGCCACTCGGAAGCCGCGCCATGCGAACAGGGCAAACAGCGCCAGGACGACCAGGCAGCCGAGCAGCCCGAGCTCCTCCCCGAGGACGGCGAACACGGCATCGGTGTGCGCGGCCGGCAGCACGTGCTTCTGCTGGCCGGCTCCGAGGCCGACGCCCGTGACGCCGCCGCGCATGATCGAGTCGAGCGTCTGCATGATCTGGTAGCCGGCGCCTGTTGGGTCGGCCGTCGGGTCGACGAAGCTCCGCACGCGCTCCAGGCGGTACGGCGCCTGCACGATGAGGCCCGCCAGCACCACGGCGGCGATGGCGCACGACACGACCATCTGCTTCAGGTCGGCTCCGGCGGTGAAGAACACGGCTACCGCCACGGCCCCGACGAGCACGGCGGTCGAGAAGTCCGGCTGCAGCAGTATGAGGCCGCAGACAATGCCCATCAGGATCGCGAAGGGGATCAGACCGAGCGTCACGTCGCGGATGTCGTCGCGCTTGCTCGAGCGCCAGTCCGCGATGTAGATGACCACGGCCATCTTCGCCAGCTCGGACGGCTGGACGGAGCCCGTGCCGAGGATCCACCGCTGCCCGCCGAACCTGGCGGCGCCGGTCGCCAGAATCGCGATCAGCATCAGCAGCGTGGCGGCCATGATGAGCACCGAGTAGCGGCGCCACACCCGGTAGTCGATCGCGGCCGCGACGACGAACGCGCCGCCACCTATCAGCGTCCAGAGCAGCTGTCGCTTGAGGAAGTAGCCCCCGTCGCCGAAGAACTTGTCGCCGATGCTGTAGCTCGAGGTGTAGGCCGCCACGATGCCGACGAGCAGCAGCCCGACGACGACCGTGACGAGCATCGCGTCTCCCCGCCAGGGCTGCTGACGCGACTCGCTTTGCTGGGGCACTGCCGTGGTGACCGCCATCAGGCTGCCACGCTCCGGCTGTCGGGCCGACCGACCAGCCCGCGGAACGCGGTCCCGGGGTCACCTTCGACGCCCGGCGCGCAGCCGGGGCTGAAGAGCACCGTGTCGCCCGGCGACGCGAGCCGCCTGACGACCGCCATCGCATCGTCCAGGTCGGCGCAGCGCACGATTCGCTCGAGCGCGCCGGCCCCGCGCAGGGCGTCGGCCAGGGCGTAGGCGCCGGAGTCGAAGGTCAGCACGCGCGCCGCGCGCTGCGCCGCCACCTGAGCCCAACGCCACAGCGGTTGACCACCGTAGTCGCCGCCGGCGACCAGGTACACCGGTGCGTCGTAGCTGGCCAACGTGGACGCGGTGCGCCCCGGGTTGGTGGCGGCGGCGTCGTTGACCCAGGTGATGCCGGCCCGCACGCCGAGAACCTCGTGCTGCCCCTTGCGCGACGAAAACCGCACCGCCGCCTTGCGCACGTCGCTCGGCCCCGCTCCTGCGCGCACCGCGACGGCGGCCGCAGCCATGAGGTCCGTCACCAGACCGCCGACGCCCAGCGCGGTCTCGTCGACCGCGCACACGCGGTTCTGCGCGCCGTCGACCCGCACGTGCAGCGTTCCGTCTATCACCGACGCGGCGGCGTTGCGGTCGCCGAGCGCCACATGGAGCGCGCGGCCCCTGACGGCCGCGCCAAGGGCCAAGCACTGTGCGTCGTCGGCGTTGACCACCAAGGCGTCACTCACGGAGGCGACCGCCGGTCTCAGCGACTCGATGGCGCGGTCCATCGTAAGCCCGCCCTCGAGCTCGTCGCTGCCGAGGGACGTGATCGCTAGTATCGACAGGCCGTCGGCTTGGGCGGCGAGGGTCCAGGGCAGCTCGAGGACGATCCGATCGCGCGGCGTGAAGCGGCCTAGCCGCACGTATGCCGTCTCGATGTTGGCCGACACTCGATAGCCGGCCGAGCGCAGCATGGCGCCAACGAGGGTGGCGGCCGTCGACTTGCCGCTCGTGCCGGCAACGCCGATCAGCGGCGCTTGCGCGTAGGCGAGCACCTCGCCGAGCATCGCCGATTGGGCCTCGTGCCTGTCAGGTTCGCCTGCCAAGTGTCCGATCACGGGGTCCTCCTCAGATGCTGATTAAGCCGGCGTAGCCTGCCGCGATGGCGGCCAGGGCGATGCCGACCAGGCCGGCCAGGAGCCCGGCGGACCAGAAACGGCGCACAACAGTGGTCTCGGGCCAGCCACCTAGCTCGAAGTGGTGGTGGATTGGCGCCATGCGAAAGACGCGGCGCCCGCCGGAAGCCTTGAAGTACCCGACTTGCGCGATGACCGAGAGGACCTCGGCGACGAACACCGCCCCCACGACAGGCAGCAACAGGAAGCCGATGTCGGTGGACAGCGCGGCCAACGCCAGCCCGGCGCCGAGCGCCATCGAGGTGACGTTGCCCATGAAGACCTGTGCCGGGTGTCGGTTGTAGACCAGGAAGCCGAGGCATGCCCCGACGGTGATCCAGCAGAAGACTGCGACCGCGACGGGATCGGCGGGAACGTATCCCGCCGGGCCGATCAACGTGATCAGACCCAGCGCCGAGAACGCGATCGCGCACAACCCGGCGGCGAGGCCGTCGAGCCCGTCCGACATGTTGACACCGTTCACGGTGCCGACGACGGCGACTGCCCCCACCGCAACCAATGCGAGTCGGTCGAGCGTCAGACCACCGGGGTAGAGCAGCCAGCAGCCGCCGATTGCGACGAGCGACTGCAGGGCGAACATCCGCCGCGCAGTCAGGCCGACGCCAAGCTCGCGGCCGGCGCTGCGGTTCGCCAGCCCGGCCAGGTCGTCTGCGAGCCCGAGAACGGCGTAGCAGGCCATGACAGCCAGGATCAGCGGCATCATCCGCCACTCGCCGGAGAGATACGCGATGATCAAGCCGCCTACCGCGATGACGGCGAGAGCCGCCAGGCCGCCCATGGTGGGCGTGCCCGACTTCGCCTCGTGGTCTGGGCCGTCGGTCCTTATCGCCTTGCCGTACTGCCGGTCGCGCAGCCGGCCGATGAGCGGGCGCGTCGCGACGACCGTCGCCGCGAAAGACAACCCGGCTGCGACCAACAGCGAGACCAGACGCCAGTCCCAGGGCAGGCTCACGGTTGGCCCCCGGCCAGGTCTATCGGCTGGTCTGGCTGAATGTCGAGCACTTCGAGCGCCACGCGCGCCACCGCCTTGAAGACCGGCGCCGCCGCTTGGCCGCCGCGAACGCTGTCCGGTCTGTCGATCTTGACCAGGATCACGAGCCGCGGCTGCTGAACGGGCACGAAGCCGCCGAAGCTGGCGATGGTGTCTTCGTCCTCGTAGCCGTCGGCGGTCGGGATCTGCGAGGTCCCGGTCTTGCCGCCGACGCTGTAGCCGGGTATCGCGGCCTGCGTGACGCGGCCGCTGACGACCTCCGCCAGCATCTCGCGCACGCGCCGCGCCGTGTTGGCCGACACGACCTGGCGCACGGGCTGCGGCCGGATCGGCTCGATCGCACCGGAGGAGTCGATGACGGCTGCCACCGAGTGGGGTCGCATGAGCCGGCCGTCGTTGGCGATTGCCGCCATCGCGGCCGTGACTTGCAGCGGCGTCGCGGCGATGCCCTGGCCGAAGCTGTTGGTGGCCAGGTTGCCGTGGTACCAGTCGCTCGTCGCATCGGGCCACTTCACGAGGCCCTCGGCCTCGTTCGCCAGGTCGACGCCGGTCGTCGCGCCGAACCCGAACGCCGCCAGGTAGCTGTAGAACAGGTCCGGGCCCATCTCCTGCGCGACGTGCACGGCGCCGACGTTCAGGCTGTACTGCAGGAGCTTGGTCAGAGTGGTGGTGCCGTGCGGGAGCCCGTCCCAGTTGCTAATCAGGAGCCCGTCGACGGTGATGGTGCCCTCGTCCTCGTATGACCATCCGGGTTCCACCACCGACGCGTCGAGGGCGGAGTCGTCGGTCATCGCCTTGAGCACGCTGCCCGGCTCGTAGAGCGCGCTGACGGCCGGGT
>JBJYWW010000058.1:2840-4069 GCA_046259645.1 Anaerolineae bacterium | reverse complement strand
CGCTACTCCCACCAGGCTGTAGTGGCGCGAGAACGTCGTGTCCATGTCGTAGATCAGCGTGACCTTGGCCGCCATCGGGTTCCAAGCCAGGGCCTGCAGGTAGGGCGGCCTCTCGCCGAGGATGCTGTGGTACTGGCCCTCGATGCGGTCCGACCACATCGGTCCCCCGGCGGCGTCCAGCCGCAGAATCGACAGGTCGCGTATGGCGTACAAGTTCCCCGAGGGATCGACCGCGATGTCGCTCAGCCCGTACGTCGGCGTCTGACTCAGCAGCGTGCCGTCTGACGCCGTGTGCCACACCGAGCTGCCCCCTGTCGCGAGCAGGTGCATCTGCCCGTCCAGACCGGCGACGACGCGAGTGACGTCCGGGACGTCGCGCCACGTGTCCACCAGGCTGTAGCCCGACGCGCTGGCCGTCGAGTCGGACGGGCGCGCGACCCGGCCGGCAGTGGCGACCGAACCGGCCACCGTGAAGGCGAGAGCGATCGCCAAGAGCGAGCCGAGCAGGAAGGCTCGCGCGCTGGGCTGCGGTCTGTGCGCCATGGGGGCCATGGGCCGGTCCTTTCAGCGGGTGGGGCCGCCATAGTTAACTCGCGTCAGGATGTATAGGATACGCTGGATCGGCCCGGAAGTAAACAAAACATTAAGAAGCGACGAGCCTGGAGCGCAGGGCCACACCGTGACACGCTATGCGTGTCGCGCAGGCGTCGCCTGAGGGCTACCGCGCGTCGGGACCAGCGCATACCATGCTGATGCAGAGGAGCATGGCCAGGCTAGAGCAGTTCCGGGGGCACCTGACGATCGCCTTGCTGAACATCGCCGCAATGGGGCTGATCGTGTGGCAGATGCGCGATCCCCGCGACGGCGCAGTGTTGATCGAGCCGGCGCCGACCGCGACGCCGGCTCCCGCTCCGACCGAGGTGCGCATCCGCGTCCACGTGTCCGGCGCGGTCGTGAAACCGGACGTCGTCGTGCTGGGCGCGGACGCGCGGGCGATAGACGCCATCGAGGCGGCCGGTGGCTTCAGCGCTGCAGCCGACCTCGTCGCGGTCAACCTGGCGCAGCCGCTGGTCGACGGGCAGCAGCTCCACGTCCCCGCGACAGGCGAGCCACCGTTGCGCCAGGCGCCGGTGGCAGCGGCAGTCGCAGGCGCTTGGCCGGCGGGCGGCGCGGACGGAGGGTCGGGCGCAAGCTCGGCGTCCGGCACTGGCGGCGACCGTGGCGCGGCC
>JBJYWW010000058.1:0-2830 GCA_046259645.1 Anaerolineae bacterium | reverse complement strand
CCGCGATGGACGGCGCGGCGAGCGCGGCGGGCGCCGTGGGTGCCGTGGTGAACGTCAACACCGCCACGGCCGCCGAGCTGGAGGCGCTGCCAGGTATCGGGCCGGCGCTGGCGGGGCGCATCGTGGCGCACAGGCAGGCCAACGGTCCGTTCGAGACCACCGACGACCTGCTGCAGGTCAGTGGGATCGGTGAGAAGACGCTGGAGCGCTTCCGAGACCGCGTCGCGGTGCGCTGACCGCTCGCCCCGGCCGGCTTTCGGAACCGCTCCGCCTGGTATGGGCTCGGCCGCCGGGCGGAAGGCTGCGTGAGTGATCACGGGCTGTTGGCCGCCTGCGCGGGCGCTCCTACAATGGGCGCCCATGGCGCAGGCACGGCACGAAGGCGGCGACGCGCCGGACGACCTGCTGGCGCGGCTGGCCGCGCTCGGCGTGGTCCGGGGCGTCGACGCGCTGGCTGATGCCACGCCGACGCCCAGGCCCGATGTCCTGCCGATCGAGCGCGCCGTTCCCGGGCGTACCGTCGAGAACGAGCTCGGGCGATGCTATGTCAGCGACGTGCACAAGGCCGCAAGCGAGCGGCACGGGGCGGAGGTGCTCGACGACGCGCGGCGGGTAAGCGGCTGGAGCCTGGCTCTGGTCGGAGGCGATCCGCGGCTGCAAGCTCTGGACGTGGAGCGGACGGCGTTCCTCGACACCGAGACGACCGGACTCGGCCTGGGGGCCGGAACGTACGCGTTCCTGGTAGGGATCGGGCGGTTCGTCGGGCGCACGTTCCAGGTGCGGCAGCTGTTCATGCGCGATCCGTCCGAGGAGCCGGCACAGCTGGCCGAGGCCGCCGCGTGGATGTCCGGCTGCACCGACCTGGTGACGTTCAACGGCCGCTCGTTCGACGTTCCCCTGCTGGAGACGCGCTACGCTATGCGGGGGATCACCGCGCCGCTGGCGGAGATGCGCCACCTGGACCTGCTGCCCGCGGCGCGGCGCCTCTGGAGTCGGCGGCTGTCGTCGTGCACGCTCGTGTCGCTCGAGCAGAACATCCTCGGGCTCGAGCGCCAGGACGACGTTCCTGGTTGGCTGATCCCCAATCGGTACTTCGACTACCAGTCGGACGGGGACGCTCGGCCGCTGGTCGGCATCTTCAACCACAACGCCCTCGACATTCTGTCGATGGTGAGCCTGCTGCGGCGCATGGATCGAGTGTGCGCGACGCCGACGGAGGTGGTCGAGCACGGCGCGGACTGGCTCAGCCTGTCGAGGCTGCATGAGGGAGCCGGGGACCGGGAGCGGTTGGTGGCGGCGTGCCGGGCCGCGCTGGAGCACGAGCTCTCCGTGGCCGAAGCGCACGAGGCGCTCGTCCGCCAGTCGCTTGCGGCGAAGCGGGCAGGTGACTGGGAGGGCGCCACGATGATTTGGCGCGACATGGTCGCGGTCGGGGCGCCGAGCTCGCTGTTCGCGTTCGAGGAGCTGGCCAAGTATCACGAGCATCGCGTCGAGCCGGCGCAGCTCGAGCAAGCCCTGGAGCAGGCGACGCACGCGCGCCAGCTGGTCGAGAGCGGTGCGTTGGTGCCGCGCCGCGGTCGACTCGCGGCCCTAGCGGACCTCGACCATCGGATCGACCGGCTACGCCGCCGGCTCGACCGCTCCTAGCACCGCCGATCCCGCCGGGCCTGGGCCCGCCGACCCCGACGCGCCGAGCACTGCCGACCCGATTGCGCCTGGCCCTGGCCCCGACCTAGATCGCCGGCTACTTCCCCGCCCAGGGCAAGTGCAGCTCACCGACCAGGTCCACCGGCGGCGTCGGCGTGCCGGGCGTTTCGCTGGTCGGCGTCACCACGGGCGTGCCCCCGGTGACGGTCGCCGTCGGCACGGTCACGTCGAGCGGCTTGGCGAGGCCTAGGTAGTTGAACGCGAAGTTCGGGAAGACCTGATCGAGCGCGGTGTTGCCGAGGCGCTTCTCCACGATCTCACCGAGGATGTCGCGATACTCGGTCGTGCCGGCAAGGTCGCCGCGGTCGAGCTGCTCGTCGTTCAGTCCGGGCCACGGGTTGGTGTACACCGTGCCGCCGTTGATGCCCTTGCCGAACAGGTACATGACGTTGCCGTGACCATGGTCGGTGCCGACGCCGCCGTTCTCAAACGCCCGGCGGCCGAACTCGCTCATCACCACCAGCGTGACGCCGCGGTGCGTCGTGTCAGTCGGGTCGAAGCGGTCGCCGAGGTCCTTCACGAACGCGGTGATGCCGCTGGACAGACGCGCCATCAGCGTTGCCAGGTTGCCGGTAGTCGGGTCGTCGCGGTCGACCTCGTTGGCGTGCGTGTCCCAGCCACCATTGTCGATGCACGCAACCTCCAAGCCGACATCGGACTTGACCAGCTGCGCCACCTGCTTGAGGCCCTCGCCGAAGGCGCCGCCGGGGCTGTAGTCCGCGCCGTTCTCGGGGACGTAGGTGCCGCCGCCGACGCTCTGCTCGAGCATCTCGATGGCCGCGAACGTGGACTGGCCCTCGCCCTCGAGCCATTCGTCGCCGCCATAGAGGTCCTGCAAGTGCTGCTGGAAGCGCGCGATCTCGGCCTGGCGCCCTTGCAGGTGAAACTCGGCGATTGACTGCAGCGTCACCGCCGGCACCGGGCCACGGAGGCTGGCCTGCAGCATCGTGCCCATGCCGACCCCGCGGAACGGCGACTCGTTCTGGGTCGCCATCGTCTGCAGGTGGCGCCCCAGCCAGCCGCGGCGCTCCGACTTGCTGCCTGGGGTGCCGCGCTCCATATAGTCCATCGCGGCGAAGTGGCTGCGCGTCGGGTCGTCCATGTGCATCGCGTGCACCATCCC
>JBJYWW010000057.1:0-9624 GCA_046259645.1 Anaerolineae bacterium | reverse complement strand
AGGCAGTCCGCGGTGGGGGCGGCTCCGCGCCGGTCGAGCAGCACCGGTGTCAGGCCAGCCGCACGGGCGCCAATCACGTCCTTGACATAAGTGTCGCCAACGTAGATCGAGTGCTCCGGCCGCGCGCCGATGCGCGCGAGCGCCATCTGGAACACCGACGGGTCCGGCTTGGTGATCCCGAGACGCGAGGACACGACCAGGAACTGGAAGAAGGGCGCTAGCTCCAGCTCCAGGATGATGGCCTCGAGGCCGTGACCCCAGTCGGAGACGACGCCCATCGCCACATGGGCCTCGTGCAGCGCTTGCAGCGTTGGCAGCACGTCCGGGTAGGTCGACCAGTGGCGGGCATCGAGGTAGCTGTCGTAGATCTGGTGGGACAGCGCCGTGGCCAGGTGCTCGACGCCCCCGATAGATGGCAGGCTCGCCAGCGCGGCCTCGTAGGCCGACACGAACAGGCGGCGCACCGCGGCTTCGGAGGCGAACCAGTCCTCCGTCAGCCACTGCGCCTCGAGCCGGTCCTCGGCGCGCGCCATCACCGCCGAGAGCGCGTCCCAGTCGTAGGGAATGCCGTTGGCGCGCAGCACCGGCGCCGCCACGTCGGCGGTCGACGACGCGGCCCTGATCAGGGTGAGGCCGGCGTCGAACAGCACCGCCTCGAGCGGCACCGGGCCGCCGACGGTCGGGATCTCGGGGCCGGTCCGCGCGGGCGGGGACGTCACGCGACGCGGGTCAGCTGCGCGGCCGCAACAGGACGACCTTCGGCTCCAGCGGCAGTTTGGTGGCGGAGGCCTCCAGGACGTCGAGCTGCTCGGGCGACTCCGCGCCGATCTCGCTGAGGAAGCGGTCCACGGTCTCCATCTCGCCACCATCGCTCACGGCGTACCGCGCCGGGACGATGATCGACGGCTCGACTTGCCCGACCACCTCGACGGCCTCGCTCGCGCCCAGAGTCGGGCCGCCGCCGACCGGCACCAGCAGCACGTCGACGGGCCCGAGCGCCTCGAGGTGCTCCGGCGCCGGCACCTCGGACAGCCCGCCTAGATGGCAGACCGTCACATCGTCGGCATCGACGACGTAGCCCGTGACCTGGCCCGACGCGCCCTTGCCGCCGCGCGAGCCGCCGATGCGCTTGCCGATCACGAAGACGCCGCCGATCTCGTACTCGCCGGGCCCGTCGATGACGAACGCGCCGGAGGGCGAGGAGGCTGATGCGCAGCCCGGATCGGCCTCATCGCGTCGGCTGAGTATGACGATGTCCGCCGGAATGTCGGCGCTCGCGCCCCCGACGCCAGGGTCAACCAGCACCGTGCACCCTTGGGTCCGCAGCACGAAGCTGCTGTCACCGCGCCACTCGATGTCCATGTCCGCTCCGCGGGGCGAGCCGTCAGGCGACCGTCCCGCCCACGCCTATGCGGGGCGCACGGCTGCGCCGATGATGCGGGACTACTCGCCCAGGTTCTTCAGGTCGTCGATGTAGATCACGATGTCCGACTCGGCGCGGCGCTCGGTGAGCCATTCGCCCAGCTGCTTCTCACGCAGCGTGAACCGCTGCTCCTCGGACAGCTCGCGCGACTCGTCCTCGTCCAGGACCTCGATGACGTGATAACCGAAATCCGTCAGTACGACGGCCGACCGCTCACCGACCCCGAGGCCGAAGATCGCCTCCTCGAGCTGCAGGCTCGGCAGCATCCCGGCTGTGATCCAGTCCAGGTCGCCGCCGCGCTCGGCGCTTGCCGCGTCCTCCGACACGTCCTTGGCCACGTCCTCGAACGCCTCGCCCGAGTCGAGCCGGGCCAGCGCCGCCTCACAGTCCTCCTGCGAGTTGCACAGGATGTGCCGCGCGTGCACGAACCGCGCTGTCGTGGGCACGTCTGCCGTGATCTCGTCCAGCATCTTGCCTGAGATGATGTTGGCGCGCTCGATGTCGCGGATCTCGTCCAGCGAGGTGCCCAGGTCGGCCAGCGCCGCCTCGAGCTCCTCGCCCTCGCCAAGCGTGTCGTAGTAGTTCGCCTGCAGCCGCTCGTCGACCTCGTCCTCGGTGGTGGTGATCCCCATCTCGGCGGCGGCCATCTCGATCAGGGTCTGGTTGATCATGTTGTCGAGCACCTGCCGGCGGAGATACAGCAGCTGTCGCTGGCCCTCTTCGGAGTTCGGGTCGATGCCTTGCTCCACGTAGAAGCGCTGCGTGTCGAAGGCCTGGCTCTGGAAGTCGGCCAGCGGGATCGCCACGCCGTTGACCGTGGCAGCGTTGCCGCCGCTGTCGTCGACCGCGGCGGAGTCAGCGCCGGTCCCGGTCGCGTCACCGGCCGCCGCACCTTGGTCGGCCAAGTCGCTCGAGGCGTCGTCGGCGGCGTCGGCGTCCTGAGCCGACTGATCGTCCAGCGCCTGCTCGTTGGGGGCGTCGTTCCCGGACGCCTCGTTCTGATCCCCCGCGAGCCGGTCGCATGCCGCGACGGAGGACGCGAGAATCAAGCAGGTCAGGATCAGGGCTGCGGTTCGCATGTGTTCTCTCCCTCAGCGCTGTGTGGTGCGCCGAAACCCGCGTTGCCAGGGGCTCGAACGCGGCGAGTATAGCAGTCGGGCGCGACGCCAAGCAAGATGCGCGCCAGGCCGCCGCTCGCGGCTCCGCGGCCCAGGGGTCCGCGCTAGGAGTCCGCGCGCGAGCCCGTGTCTCGACCACGGTCGAACGAGCGTCGCAGCCTGGCCGCGCCCAGCCTGGCCGCGGCCCGCGGGACCACCGAGCGCACTGCCCGCCAAGCCGCGGACAGCCGCTCCGCCGCGCCGGCCGACTCGTGGCGCGCGAATCGCTCCATCACGTAGGCGTCCACGATTGAGGCAATCTCCGCGCGGCCTTCGGGAATTGCCCCAGCCACGCGCGCGCCGTACTCGGTCGGTGTGTCGGTGGCGCGCTGCCGATAGCCCAGCCAGCCTGCCACCCGCGCGACCCGGGCGTAGGCCCCCTCGGCCGCGGACAGCCCGCGCAACGGTTGGAGCCACACGGCTGACGCGGCGACCAACGCCCCCGCGAACAGGGCCAGGAGGCCAGCCGCGCCAAGCAACGTCCTTCGGCTGACGAGCGGCGCCCCCGCGGCGGCGGCGGGTGCGGTTCCAGGCATCTCCACGACCCGGTCCACCTCGTCGTCGGGCAGCATCTCCTCCGGGGTGTCGCCCCGGCCCGGGGGTCGGTCGCGAGCCTGGTCCGCGAGGTCGACGGCGGTGCGCGGCCGGCTGAGCGGCTCGTCGCCGGCGGTGGGCTCGAACTCGATCCAGCCGTACTCGGGGAAGTAGACCTCCGGCCAGGTGTGGGCATCGTACTCGTGCTGGCGGTATGCGCCGCGGTCGGCCACGAACTCGCCTACCGAGTAGCCGGCGGCGAGTCGGGCTGGGATGCCGACCGATCTGGCCATCACCACGAAGGCCGAGCTGTAGTAGTCGCAGTAGCCGCGCTGCTCGTCGAATAGGAACCAGTCCACCCGATCCCGGTCGTCGGGCGGGTCGCTGATCTCCTCGCTGTACTCGAAGCTCCGCAGATAGGCCTCGATGAGGCTCGCCTTGTCGTACCTGTTGTCTGCGCCGGCGGTCACGGTCTCGGCCTCCATCCGGACGCGGTCGGTCACCGACGACGGCAGCGGCAGGTAGCGCTCGACGACCCAGGCGGGATCGTCCTCTGCATCCTGGCTGAGCGAGGCGATGTCGGCGAGCGACTGCCGGGACACCGCGGCGTAGCCCTCGCCGACAGGCAGCGGCTCGACGCTGTCGACCGCGAGCACGTCCGGCGCGTCGGGGCCGGTCGCCACCTCGGCCCGGACGGCGACCGAGAAGGAGTCGGGCTGGGGCATGGCGTAGAGCTGGCGCGTGTTGCCGAGGAAGGTCCGGACGGTCTGGGTGACGGGGACCGTCAGGGGATAGTCGCCGCCGAAGTCCTGGCTGCCAGGCTCGGCGTCCGCGAGCCCGTCCGACGTGCGGGTCCACCCCAGCCCGTCGTACATGTCGAAGACGGCCATGCGGAAGTACCGAGGCGGGAACACCGCTCCGTCGACCGCGGCCTCGAAGATGGCTTGCTGGCCGAGCGAGATCGAGCCTCCCAGCGGCATCGTCTCGCCGAACGCGCTGCCGCCCCCACGCGTCGGGTAGTTGAGATCGGGAAACAGCTCGTTGAACCGGGACTGGAACCGAGTCGACGTGCCCGTCAGCGTGTCCAGCATGGCCTCGACACGATCGTTGCTGAGCGAGACCGGCGCCATCCAGCCGAGGGCAACCACCACCAGCGCGACGATCACCGCGTCGCGCAGCAGGTCGATGCCGATTCCGGGGCTGTAGGTGATGCGCTCCCGTCGCCAGCGGTCGAGCTGCAGGGTCACGTTGGTCTGCTCCGCCAGCAGCAGCGCGCACAGCAGGAAGAAGGCCATGGCCTTCAGCCGCTCCTGGGGTGCCTGGTACAGGTTGAAGAGCAGGGCGAACCCGCTAGGGAGGACCGCGCCCCACCAGCTGACGTAACGTACGATGAACCATGTACTTATGTAGCTTAGGAGCCAGACGAGCGCGGCCATCGTCAGCACGAACGCGAACGGGGCGAGATCCGGCCGCGCGGGGCCCCCGCCGCTTGCCGCAACCATCCAGTCGAGGTACCAGTCGCGCACCACCGCCGTTTGCTCGACGAGCGACATCGCGGTCACCTCGACGCCGGGCAGGTAATGCGGCAGCACGCGGGTGCCCAGGACACCAGTGACCACGATGCCGATGACGATGCTCCAACCGTGGGCCAGGCTGGCGGGCAGCCACGCGCGACTGCCGAGCACGACCGCGGTGGCCACCCCGCCGAGCACGACCCACGTCAGGATGTCCGATCCGGGGGCGTACTCCGCGACCTCGATCGACCAGGCGACCGTGAGCAGCATCAACGTCACCAGGGTGATGCTGGCCCAGCCCGACGGGGGTCTCACTGTGTCGCAGCTCCTTCAGTGGTGGTTGCGGCGGTCCCGCTGCTTGTCGCGGCCATCGGCTGCGTCGCGCCGCGGCCGTGCGGCAGGCGGCCGGGCGCCTTGGCCCGTAATGGTATCAGACCAAGCGCCCGAGCCGGGCACGGCGCTTCGCGGGATCAACGCCGACGCGCGACGTGGTGGTACAACGCCGACCCGCGACGGGCTGGTTCAACACCACCCCTGGGGAGATGGTTCGCTGAGCTGGCGCTGCCGACTTCTCTAGGCGCGAGAGGAGCGGTCGCGTCGGATAGTGGTGACCTCCAGCCAGGCGTCGAGCACCTGGCGCTCGTGCGGGAACGCCATCTCGGTCGGTAGCTCGCCAGGGGCGAACCACCTCAGCTCGCTGACGTCGGACGTCGGGACCGGCTCAACCGAGTCGTCAACCTCGGCCAGGTAGTAGACGTTGAGCGTGTAGTCGGCTCCCGCGGTCTCACCGTACTGGTCCACGAAAACCCCGACCATCTCCCCGATGCGGACCGCCAGCCCAGTCTCCTCCAGCACTTCGCGGGCGGCTGCGGCGGCGGGGACCTCGTCGGGGTGCACGAAGCCTCCCACCACGTCCCAGGCGCCACGATGCGGCTCGACCGCGCGCCGCGCCAGCAGCAGGCTGCCGTCACCGCGCGTGATGAGCGCACCGGCGCACGGCTTGGCGTTGCGGTAGTGGACATCGCCACAGGCGCAGCACTGCTGCCGCGACAGCGAGGTCGGCTCGAGCGGCGCGCCGCAGCTTGGGCAGTAGCGCAATGGCCAGGGCATCTGTGCGTCCGCGGCTCGGCCTAGGTGGGCCGCTCCTCGAGCCACCGCTCGAATGCCTCGGGTCGGCGCACCGTCACGAATTCGCCGACCACCCGCAGCAGGTCCTGGAACTGGTAGTCGCGCATCAGCGTGGCCACGACGCGACTGTGGAGACCGGTCGTGCTCGAGAGGTCCTCGGGCGTGATGGGGCGGTTGATGAGGACGCCGTCGTCCACAACCTTGCCGTGCTTCTCGATGAGGTCGCTCAGCGCCTTCGCCATGAGGGCGTTGGAATCGAGGCCGATCACGTCGCTGAGCTTCTGGTTGGTGGATCTGATCATGCCGGACAGAGACCGTAGCACCGCCCTGAGGGCCGTGGGCTCTTCCTCGACCAGGGCCATGAAGTCGTCGCGATACACGACGAGGCACTTGGTGGGCTCGAGCGCCGTCGCCGACGCACTGCGCCGCTTGCCGTCGAGCAAGGCCAGCTCGCCGAACGCCTGCCCCGGGCCAAGCACGGCCAGCGTTAGGCTCTGGTCGTCGCCGATCGCCTTGGCGATGCGGACCTCGCCCGTCTCGACCACGAACAGGGCGTTGCCGGGATCACCCTCGTCGAAGATCAGGTCGCCGCGTTCGTAGGCGCGGTGCTGCACGAGCAGTGCCAGCCGCGAGAGATGCTGCTCCGGCAGCTCGGCGAATAGGTCGGTGCTTCGCAGGGCGTCGACGTCCGATTGCATGGCGCTGGCTCCAGGGGGCACGCGGCACGGGTTGGCGCTCTCGTGTGCGGCAGCGGGTACGTTCGGCAGCGGCCCTGGAGTCTACGTCCGCGCCTTGGGCCGGGCAAGTCGCGGGACGCGCGGCCGCGGTGCAACGGATCGTAGAAGACAGCTGTTGGTTCTCGAGAGCAGGCGGGAGTCGGACAAGGGCAAGCGCAGGCGGGAGGTCGAGACTGCCAGGGCGGCTAGCGATGGTAGATCATCACGCCGGCCGGGTCGGAGACAAGCGCCGTGTCGGCCATGCCGAGGAAGAGCCCGGACTCTACGATCCCCGGGTGCCGGCAGACGGTCCGCTCCACCAACCGCGGATCCGCCACGCCTTCGGCGAACCGGCAGTCGAGCAGGTAGAGCCCGTCGTCGGTCACGTAAGGTGCGCCCGACGCGTCGGTTCGCAGAGCCGGCTCGCAGCCGAGCTGACGTAGGGACCGCGCGTGGGAGCGCCAGGCGAACGGCGTCACTGCCACCGGCACCGGCGCAATGGTGCCGAGGAGATCGACCAGCTTGGACTCGTCGGCGACGACGATCATCCGCTCGGATGCCGCGGCGACGATCTTCTCCCGCAGCAGCGCCCCACCGAGGCCCTTGACGAGGTCGATGTTCGGCGCGATCTCGTCGGCGCCGTCGATCGTCAGGTCGAGGCGCGGCTGCTCGTCGAGGCTGGCAACGGGCACGCTGTTCTCCCGAGCCAGCTCCTCCGTGGCTCGCGAGGTGGGCACTCCGACGACATCCGTCAGGTCGCCGCGGCGAAGGCGATCCGCGAGGCCGAGCACGACGTGACGCGCCGTCGAGCCAGTTCCCAGGCCCACTCGATCGCCGGAGCGCACCAGCTCGGCGGCTCGGCGTCCGACCACCGCCTTGAGCTCCTCGGCGTCCGACGCGCCGTCAGCCGGACGGCGGCGGGCGGTCCTACCTGGGTCGGTCGGCGCGCTCGACGATGCGCCCGTGCGCGCCAGCAGTGCGCGGCTCGCGTCCGCGCCCGCGCGGTCGATGAGCCAGCGCGCCCGGTCGCGCATTGGACGCGGCGACCGCGCGGGACGGTCGGTTCCGCTCGCGCGCGCGTCGGCGAGCGCAGCTGCGGCCGCCTCGCCGGTCACCAGCACGACGAGCCGCCCTGGTGGCTCGTCCTCCGCAGGCGCGTCGACCGTGCCGTCCGGGCGCAGCGAGACGATCGTGAGGTCCGGCCCGCCGACCCCACCCGCGCTGCCGGCCAGAAGCGCCCCGACCCCCGGTGGCAAGCGGGCGCCCTCGGCGATCTCGAAGTACCTGTCCGATCCGAGCGGAAGTTGTGACACCATAGGCGCCATCTCAGCGCCAGGCGCGACGGTGGGAGCAGTGACCGACTCGCTGCTCGCCTCGGAGGCTGCACCGGTCGGATCGCCGCCGACGGCCACCACCCACAGCGAGTCCCAGGGCACCAAGTCGCGCCGCGGGTCGTCCGCGAGCAGGCCGAGCACCTGCTTCGCGCGGCTGTCCGCTGACACTGCCAGCGCGAACGAGCCGCGAAGTCGAGCGGCCTCGCGCGAGCGGCGCACCACCTCGTCCGCGGCGGCGCCGAGGACAGCGGATATGTCGCGGTAGACCTCGTAGTCACTGCCCACGGTCGCCCACCTCCCATGCGCGTCGGATCGACTCGCTCGTAGCCCCGACCGGTGGCGAGTATACCATGCCGGGGCGTGCTAGAATCGTCCACCATGTGGCTCAGCCAAGACGAGTTCGACGACCTGGTGGTCGACGCCATCGAGGGCCTTCCAGGCGAGATCCGCGAGATGCTGGACAACGTCGAGGTGATGACCGACGACTGGCCATCCGCGGACCTGCTCGAGAGCGTCGGCGTCGCGCCAGGCGGCACGCTGCTCGGCCTGTACGAGGGAGTGCCGAAAACGTCGCGCACCAGCGACTACGGCATGGTTCTGCCGGATCGCATCACGATCTTCCGCGGCCCGATCCAGGCATCGTGCCGCACCGCTGCCGAGGTCCGGGCCGAGGTGCGGCACACGGTCGTTCACGAGCTGGCGCACCACTTCGGCATCGACGATGACCGGCTTGTCGATCTCGGGGCGTATTGAGCCCCGTGAGTGACGACATGAGGGAGCGGTCGCACAGCGAGCGCGGCGACGTGTCGCCGCCCTTCCGGCGGAGCTTGCGCCTGCGCGGGCTGCAGCTCGAGTGGGGCAGCCGCACCTACGTCATGGCGATCGTCAACGTCACGCCGGACTCGTTCTCCGGTGACGGAGTGGTGCCGGGCGTGCCAGGCACCCCGGAGTCAGGCGTCCCGAGCGGCGCCGCGCGTGGCGCGGGAGGTGGCGGTGCCCACGGCCAGGTGCTTGGCCGCGACGCGGCAACCGCCGCTACCGTCGCCGCTGCGACCGAGGTGGCCGCGGCAGCGGTGGCGGACGGGGCCCACATCATCGATGTCGGCGGCGAGTCGACCCGCCCTGGTGCGGCGAGCGTCGCGGCCGACGAGGAGATCGAGCGGGTCGTGCCCGTGATCAGAGCGCTGCGTTCGCGGTTCGACCTTCCGATCTCCATCGACACCTACAAGGCGCCTGTCGCCGAGGCGGCACTGGACGCCGGGGCCGACATGGTCAACGACGTGTGGGGCTTGCGCGGCGACCCCGACATGGCGGCGCTCGTCGCGCGACGGGACGTGCCGGTGGTGGTCATGCACAACCGGTCGGATCCGTCGAACCTGGCAGTGGTCGCCAACGTCGGCGGCCACTACGTCGGCGTGCGCTACGACGACGTGATCGGTGACGTCCGCGCTGAGCTGCAAGCGTCGGTCGACATGGCGCTGGCGGCCGGGATCCCGCCCGAGCACATCGTCGTCGACCCGGGCATCGGCTTCGGGAAGACACTCGAGCAGAACCTGGAGCTGCTGGATAGGGTCGGCGAGATTCGCGACTTGGGCTACCCGGTGCTGATCGGTCCGTCGCGCAAGAGCTTCATCGGATTGACGCTGGACACCCTGCCGGACGACCGGCTGGAGGGCACCGCCGCCGCTGCGGCGGTCGCGATCACGCGTGGCGCCGACATGGTGCGCGTCCACGACGTCAAGGCAATGACGCGCGTGGCCCGGATGACCGATGCGATCGTGAGGCGATGAGGGCGGTCAGGAGCTGCCGAGCCTCGTT
>JBJYWW010000056.1:0-6002 GCA_046259645.1 Anaerolineae bacterium | reverse complement strand
TCGGCTCCGGCTACGGCGGCAACGCGCTGCTGGGCAAGAAGTGCTTCGCGCTGCGCATCGCCTCGGTGATGGCCCGCGACGAGGGCTGGATGGCGGAGCACATGCTGATCCTGAAGCTGACCGCGCCCAGCGGCGAGTACAAGTACATCTGCGGTGCGTTCCCGTCGGCGTGCGGCAAGACGAACCTCGCGATGATGAACCCGACTCTGCCGGGATGGAAGGTCGAGACCGTCGGCGACGACATCGCCTGGATGAAGTTCGGCGCGGACGGCCGGCTCTACGCCATCAACCCCGAGGCCGGCTTCTTCGGCGTTGCCCCCGGGACCAACGACTGGTCGAACCCGAACGCCATGGCTTCCTTCCGCGAGAACAGCATCTTCACGAACTGCGCCATGACCGACGAGGGCGATGTGTGGTGGGAAGGCATGACCCCCGAGCCGCCGGACCACCTGACTGACTGGAACGGCGAGTCGTGGACGCCCGGGTGCGGCAAGCTTTCGTCGCACCCCAACGCGCGGTTCACGGCCCCGGCGAGCCAATGCCCGGTCATCGCCGACGAGTGGGAGGACCCGAGCGGCGTGCCGATCAGCGCCATACTGGTCGGAGGGCGCCGCGCCACGACCATCCCGCTCGTGACCGAGGCCTTCGACTGGTCACACGGCACGTTCCTCGCGTCGGTTATGAGCAGCGAGAAAACAGCCGCCGCGGCCGGCAAGGTCGGCGTCGTGCGCCGCGATCCGATGGCCATGCTGCCGTTCTGCGGCTACCACATGGGCGACTACTGGCAGCACTGGCTCAACATCGGCGAGCGTGGCGGCGCCAACATGCCGCGGGTGTACTACGTCAACTGGTTCCGGAAGGACGAGGACGGGCACTTCATCTGGCCGGGCTTCGGCGAGAACAGCCGCGTGCTGGAGTGGGTGTTCCGACGGTGCGACGACGAGGCGGCGGGTGACGAGACGCCGGTCGGGATCGTGCCGTCGCGTGGCGAGATCGACATCGAGGGGCTCGACATCGACGAGTCGGACATGGACAAGCTGCGCGAAGTCGACGCGGAGGCCTGGCTGACTGAGGTCGAGCTGATGAAGGAGCACTACGCGAACATCGGCGATCGCGTGCCGAAGGAGCTGAGCGCGCACCTGGCGAAGCTCGAGCGGGACCTGCATACGTGGGGCTAGCACCGGACGTTCGGGACCTGGCGCGGCCCGTCCAGCAGTGACGGCGACTCCATCGGAGGAGCGAGCACATGACTGAGTTTCGTGACGCCGCAGACGTCATGAAGGCCGTGGCGGATCAAGACGTCAGCTTCATCCACATCTGGTTCACCGACGTGCTCGGGCTCCTGAAGAGCTTCGCGATCACGCCGGCCGAGCTAGAGGGGGCCTTCGCCGAGGGAATGGGCTTCGACGGCTCTTCCATCGAGGGCTTCGCGCGGATCGAGGAGAGCGACATGATCGCCATGCCCGATCCGACGACGTGCCAAGTCCTGCCCTGGCGCCCGAAGGATCGACCGGTTCTGCGCATGTTCTGCGACCTGCTGCAGCCCGACGGCACGCCGTACGCGGGCGACCCGCGCTACGCTCTCAAGCGCGCGCTGGCGAAGGCGGACGCGGCCGGCTACACGTACTACGTGGGACCGGAGCTCGAGTACTTCTACTTCGCCGATGACTCGACGCCGACGCCGCTCGACAAGGGCGGGTACTTCGACGCACAGCCGCTGGACAGCGGGGCCGACCTCCGGCGCGCCACCATCTTCACACTGCAGGAGATGGGGATAGACGTCGAGTACAGCCACCACGAGGTGGCGCCCAGCCAGCACGAGATCGACCTGCGCTTCGCCGAGGGGCTGTCGATGGCCGACACGGCGGTCACGTTCCGCGTCGCGGTGAAGGAGATCGCCCGCCAGCACGGCGTTCACGCCACGTTCATGCCCAAGCCGATGGCCGGCGAGAACGGCAGCGGCATGCACACCCACCAGTCGCTGTTCAGGGGCGAGCGCAACGCGTTCTTCGACGCCGACGACGAATACAACCTCTCGGACATCGGCAAGTCCTACATCGCCGGCACGCTGAAGTACGCCCGCGAGATGGCCGCCGTCACCAACCAGTGGGTCAACTCTTACAAGCGGCTCGTGCCTGGCTTCGAGGCGCCGGTATACTTGTCGTGGGCCCGTCGCAACCGCTCGGCGATGGTGCGCGTCCCGATGTACAAGCCCGGCAAGGAGCAGGCGACCAGGATGGAGTTCCGCTCGCCGGACCCCGCCTGTAACCCCTATCTGGCGTTCGCCTGCATGCTGTCGGCCGGTCTGAAGGGAGTCGAGAACCAGCTGCCGCTCGCCGAGCCGATCGAGCGCGACGTCTACGAGATGAACGGCGCTGAGCGCGGGGCGGCCGGGATCGGCTCGCTGCCGGGCAACCTGTTCGAGGCCATTCAGGAGCTGCAGGGCAGCCAGCTGGTGCGCGAGGCGCTCGGCGACCACATATTCGAGAAGCTGCTCACCAACAAGCTCATCGAGTGGGACGACTATCGGCTCCAGGTCACCGACTTCGAGATCGAGCGCTACCTGCCGCGGCTCTAGGCCCGGTCGTGGTCGCTGGCGCTATCACGGCGCCCGGCATGGCATTGAAAACGGAGCGCGCGGCACTCGGCCGCGCGCTCCCTCGTTTCCGCCGCTCTCGGGTGCCGAGCATCCTCGCCCTGGCGGCCTACTCGATCCAGATCTCGACGTGCTCGCCGTCCTCGTCGTCGCAGACCTCGATAATCTTGCCGCTCGCGCCTGACTGCAGAGCCGCGCTCAGCTCCTCGAGGTCGATGCCGGCCACTTCCGGCGTGCAGGCCTTGCCGACCTGCAGGCCGAAGCGGACCAACGCCAGCGGGATGTTGACGCGCACGTGCGAGCGCCCGGTCCCTAGGTCGGTCACTCGGATCTTGAGCCACTGCGGTGCCGCCGTGGAGGCCGGCGCGGCCGCGGCCGGCATCGGCTCCTGGCGCGCGTACGGCGCAGCCGCGGCGGTCGCGGGCCTTACGGCAACCGGCTTCGGCGGAGGGTCCTCGCACGGGTCGGCCGGCGCCGGCGGGATCGGTGCCCCGCCAAGCCGCGCTTCCGCCTCGGCCACCGTTATTTCCCCCTGCTCGAGCAACCTCAGAATCTCGACTCGGTCCCTAGTGTCCATCCTGCGCTCCTTCGATCGCCCTTCACGCTCTCCGTGTCAACGACTAGCCGTTCACCTCACACGTCGGCGCCTGGCCTAGAGAAGCGCAAGCCAGACCTAACCGACAGCGCGCATTGTACCAGACGGCTTTCGAATTGTCAAGACTGGCTTTAGGATTCGCAAACCACAGCTCAAGAAGACCGAACCCGGCTCAGACAGGAGGCGCAGCGCAATGGCGGTCGACACGCACATCATCGAGGTAGAGACCGAAGGCAATTGCCAGGTAGTGGATCTGACCGGCGCCGTGCTGGACAGTGTCAACGACGGCTCTATCAGTAGCGGCATCGTGACGGTCTGCGTCGTCGGCTCGACCGCCGCCATCACCACCACCGAGTACGAGCCCGGGCTCGTGCACACCGATTTCCGCTCGTTGTTCGAGCGCCTAGCGCCGGAGGACGGCTTCTACCAGCACGAGGCGACGTGGCACGACGACAACGGGCACTCGCACGTGCGCGCGAGCCTGATCGGGCCGTCGATAACGGTGCCGCTGGTGGACGGGCGCGTGACTCTCGGCACGTGGCAGCAGGTCGTGCTGATGGACTTCGACACGCGCGGCCGGCGGCGCCAGGTCGTGATCCAGGTCGTGGGCGAGTAGTCCGGCCTAGCCCTTGACCTCCCACGTGTCGCCCGTGTAGAACAGCTCAGTGAGGTCGCCGGGCCCGAGGCGCTCACGCGCCTCCACGTTCTGCGCCAGTAGGCTGTCCTCGTATGTCGGGCGGGCGATATTGCGGAACACCCCCAACGGGACCGGGAACTCGGGGAACGTCATGCGGCTGAGCAGGAACGCCTGCGCCGACCAGCCACCCTCGTCGTGGACCAGGAGGTCGGCCTCCGTAACGCCGTTCTCGCCTATCGTGACCACTTCGACGTCGAGACCACGGGCGCGAATGCCCTTGTTCCGGTCGGCGCCGAATACCATCGGCCGGCCGTGCTCCAGGAAGAGCACGTTGTCAGCCTGGGTGTCCTTGTTGGTGACGTGGTCCCACGCGCCGTCGTTGAACACGTTGCAGTTCTGCAGGACCTCGACGAAGCTGGTGCCCTTGTGCTGCGCGGCGGCGCGCAGCGTGTCGCCGAGGTGGCTCACCAGCCTGTCCGCCGTTCGGGCCACGAACGTCGCCTCCACGCCGATGGCCACCGACAGCGGGTTGAGCTCCTTCTCAATGGTGCCCATCGGCGCTGTCTTGTTCTTGGTCCCCATGAGCGTGGTCGGCGAGTACTGCCCCTTCGTCAAGCCGTAGATGCGGTTGTTGAACAGCACGATGTTGATGTCCACGTTGCGCCGCAGCGCGTGGATGAGGTGGTTGCCGCCGATCGACAGCCCGTCACCGTCGCCGGTGACCACCCACACGCTCAGGTCCGGGTTGGCCACAGCCAAGCCTGTGGCGAACGTCGGCGCGCGGCCGTGGATCGTGTGCATGCCGTACGTTTCCATGTAGTAAGGGAACCGGCTCGAGCACCCGATGCCCGAGATGAACACCAGGTTCTCGCGCGGCACGCCGATCTCGGGCAGCATCCGCTGCATCTGCGCCAGGATGGCGTAGTCCCCGCAGCCCGGGCACCATCGCACCTCTTGGTCGGGGATCAGGTCGCGCCTGGTGAAGGCCGCGCCGTCCTCGAGCGTGATCACGCTTGTGTCCGTATCAGCAGTCATTGTGGCGACTCCCCTGCCTACTCGCTCGCGGCGGCGTCGCCGAGGGTCTCGGCGACGCCTGCCCCGTCGTCAAGGACGGCGTCGATGCGGTCCAGCAGCTCGCCAATTGCGAACGGGCGGCCCTGCACCTTCGACATCGACAGCACGTTGCCGAGGCCGTAGCGACCGCGCAACACGAACGACAGCTGCCCGGTGTTCATCTCGGGGACGAGGATCTGGTCGTAGCGACCGAGGACCTCGCGCATGTTGCGCGGCAAAGGGTTCAGGTAGCGCACTTGAGCGTGGGCTACCGACTTGCCCTGCTCCTGCGCCCGTTTCGCCGCCTGGTGCAGCGCGCCGCAGGTGCTGCCCCATCCGACCAGCAGCAAGTCGCCCTCCTCGGGACCGAACACGTCTTGCTCCGGGACCGCGTCCGCCAGGCGCGCGACCTTCTCGGCCCGCAGGGCGACCATCTCCTCGTGATCGGCCGCGTCATACGAGACGCGACCCGTCACGTTGGACTTCTCCAGCCCGCCGATGCGATGCTCGAGCCCGGGCGTGCCAGGCAGCGCCCACGGCCGGGCCAGCGTCACCGGGTCGCGCGCATACGGCTGGAACGTCTCGGGGTCGAAGCCCTGCCGCACCTCGATCTGTGGCAGCGACTCGACGTCGGGTATGCGCCACGGCTCGGCGCTGTTGGCCATGAAGCCGTCAGACAGCAGGTACACCGGGCACATCGCGCGCAGCGCCAGGCGGAAGGCCTCGAACGCCATCTGGAAGCAGTCCGACGGGCTGCTCGGCGCGATCACGACGACGGGCGAGTCGCCGTTGCGGCCATACATGCACTGCAGGAGATCTGACTGCTCCGGCTTGGTCGGCAGGCCGGTGCTGGGCCCGCCGCGCTGCACGTCGACCACGACGATCGGCAGCTCGGTCATAACCGCCAGGTTGATCGCCTCGGACTTGAGGGCGATGCCCGGCCCGCTCGTCGCGGTCACCGCGAGCGCCCCGCCGAACGAGGCGCCGATCACGCTTCCGGCCGCCGCGATCTCGTCCTCGGCCTGGAACGTCCGCACGTCAAAGTTCTTCATCCGCGCCAGGTACTCGTGCACGGCGCTCGCCGGTGTGATCGGGTAGCCCCCGTAGAACAGCGGCTTGCC
>JBJYWW010000055.1:0-7100 GCA_046259645.1 Anaerolineae bacterium | reverse complement strand
GATGAGCTGCTCCTGGTGCCGCAGACTTCCGAAGGCGGGCCGATGGAGCTGTGGCTGATCGACGCGCCCAGCGGCGCCGCGCGGAAGCTGCCGGTGGCGCTGCCGGACGGGATGCCGTTCAGGATCGCCGCCGGCGAGTGGTCGGTGGCGCCTAACGGCGAGCACTTGGCCTTCCGCTCCGCGATCGATGACGCCGTCTGGGCGCTGCAGCTTCCGCCGGTGGGCGAGCCATAGGGCCGCCGGCCGGCGCCTGCTCTAGTCGCCGAAGTGTCGCCATCCGCCGGCGAGCTCGTGCTCCGATCCGTCCGGCAGCACGGCCACGCGCTCAGGCTCGGCCGTGACGCGGCCGATGACTGTCACCGGCACGCCGGTGGCGCCTTCGACGCGCGCGATGAGCTCCGCCAATCTCTCCGGCGCGGCCGCGAACAGCAGCTCGTAGTCCTCGCCTCCGCCGAGAGCCAGTTCGGTGGCGTCGAGACCCAGCGCGGCGGCGACGGCCCTCGTGGACTCGGCGACCGGCAGGCGGCCGACGTCGATCGCGACCCCTACTCCGCTGCGATCGCAGATGTGTCCGGCGTCGGCCGCCAGACCGTCGCTGACGTCGATGGCGGCCGACGCCCCGGCCGGGCCGAGCAGCGGGGCGACATCGAGCCGAGGCCGCGGCGTCCTCTGCCTCGATACGACCGCGGCCCGGTCGTCGTCAGCGATCTCGGCGGCGCGATCGCGAGGTCCGCGCTCGGCGAGCAGCAGGACCAGGCCCGCGGCGGCTGCTCCTAGATCTCCAGTGACGGCCAGAGCATCGCCGGGTCGGGCGCCGGAGCGCAGCAGGAGCCGACGGTCGTCCGTCTCCCCCAGCAGCGCGACGTCGACCACTAGCCCGTCGTGGCGCGCCAGGTTGCCGCCAACCAGCTCGGCGCCCCAGGCCGCCAGCTCGGCGACAAGGCCCTCGACGATGCCCAGCGCAACGCCCGTTTGCAGGTCGGGCGGGGCGGCCATCGCGGCCAAGGCGTGCGTGGCGGATCCGCCCATCGCGGCGATGTCGCTCAAGTTGATCGCGGCCGCCTTGCGCCCGACCTGCTCCGGCGTGAACCGGTCGAGAAGGAAGTGCGTGCCGGCCACCAATGTGTCGATCGTGGCCAGCTGGAGGCGGCCGTCGGAGAGTCGCGTGACCGCCGTGTCGTCGAGGCCGGCGCCGACCACGGTGTCCCCTCGCGAGGCGCCGGTTCGCGCGGTGAGCAGCTCGATCAGCGGGAACTCGCCGAGCTCGCCGATGGTGCTCGCGGAGGACGTGCCGGCCACGGATGATTCCGCCGCGGCGAAGCTCCTCTGGGCGCTCCTGTCGGCTCCGCCCGTCGCGCCGGTTCGAGCCGCATCCTTGGACCCGACGTCGCTCATCGCAGCTGGACGATGCCGAGCGCCGCGTGGTCCGGGACCGCGCTGTCGCCCGAGCCTTCGCCTCCGGCACCGGCGACCGGCAACCTGGCGGACGTCCGCGGATCGTACATGGCCGCGACGAGCGAGTGCTCGCCTGGCGCGGCGTCCGGCGGCACCTCCATCGAGTGCCTGTCGACTATGTACTCGCCGGGCAGCCAGCCCGTTGTGGGCCGCGACCACTCGGCTGGCTCCGAGTCGTGTTGCGCGATGACGGCGCCGGCTTCGTCGAGCAGCTGGACCGAGACCTTGTAGGCGACGGCGGGGGTGGTGATGGCGCGCCACACCAGGTCGACCGCCAGCTCGGTGCCGGGCTCCACCGCGGTCGGCGCCGTCACCCCGTACAGCTCGGCGACCGACCCGAACCGCGCGTCGAGCGGGCGATCGACCTGTGGGGGCTCGGTGGTGATCGACGACGGATCGCGAGCCATCACGCCGACTCGCCCGAGGTCCCACGTCGCGCCCGGACCGACTGGCGCGCCGGACTCGTCGACCAGCGACACGGTGAGTCGGTAGTCGCCCTCGGCGGCGTGCGCCAACAGCGGCACGCGGACCAGCTGCCGCACCAGCGTTGGTCGATCCGGCCAGGCCGACGAGCCGGTCCCGGGCGCGCCAAGCGGCTCGGACCAGTCCGCTGCCACGGAGCCGACCTTCGGGTCACCCAGCGTGACGTGCACGAGCCGGTCCTCATCCGTGCGCGGTCCCTGCCACCATAGCTCGATCTCGATCATGTCCCCGGCCTGAAGCCGATCCCGCGGCAGCGGGCCGCGGCCCAGGAGCTTCAGCTCGGACGGTGGCGACGCCGGCTCCGCGGTAGCGTCCAGCGCGTCCGGCGGAACGTTTGCCGCTCCCAGCCCAGACGGAACGACCGTGAGCTTCCCGACGGAGACCTCGCGCCCGATCGGAGAGCCCACACCGTCGAATGCGTTGAGGCCGGCGAGGCTCTCGGAGTCGTACAGCCCCAACGTGAGCTCGAACTCACCCGGGGGCGTCCCGACGGGAATCTCCAAGGGCAGTCGGTCGGAAGTCAGCTCGCCCGCGCGCCACTCGTCCGTGGTCCTCACCCGCAAGCTGTTGGCCCCCGACGCGTGCAGCAGGACATCGCCCTGCGCCCACTCGCGGCCGCTCGAGTCCACGAGCCGCACGGTCGCGCCGAGGGGCGCCGAGGTCGGGCCGGTCGACTGCCAGGCGGTGATGACCTCGACGTCGTCGCCGGGAGCGGCCGTCGGCGGAGCGGACGCGGCAGCGAGCAGCGTCGGCCCGGCTTCGAAGACGGCCGCAGTGGCAGGGAGCTCGCCGCCAGGGGCGTACACGTCGTACAGCTGGTGATGCCGCTGGATCTGACCGACCGGCTCGCCGTAGTTGGCCGCGAGCCACTCCTCGAACGCGCCGCCGTCGCGCAGGAACCGCAAGTGGCCGTAGTCCTCGGATGTGTCCACGATCACCAGCGGCGGCAGGACGCCGCCGAGCTCGTCGATCAGTCGGTTCGGTGATTCCGGGCGGCTCCAGCCGATCTGCCCGCTTCGGGCGGCGCCGGCCGAGAGCGATGCTGCGCTCCGAGTGGTCGGCCTGTCTGCGTAGAAGTCGAGCTCCGAGTAATCGGACAGGACGATGTCATCGGGCGCCGTCATGAGGGACACGAAGTCGGCCAAGCGCTGCGTGCCCGACTCCCACTCCCATGCCCAGTGCCAGTCGCTGATGAGCCACGGCACGAGAAGACCGGCCGCCACCGCCGCGGCTAGCCATCTCCCGCGCTCGGGGGTCAGCGACCCATTGCCGCGGGCCGCCGATGGGGAAGAGGCCGACGCCGCGCCTGGGGGAGTCAGCCCGGTTCCACCTGTCGCGAGCCAGGCGATCGCCAGGCTGAACAGGGTGGCCATCGCTGGCACCAAGTACACGATGTGCCGCGGGAAGAGCTGGCGCGACATGAAAAGGAAGATCAACAGCGTCGGCAGCTGCCACGCGAACGGTCCCGGGCGACGGCGTGCCTCGCGCCAGGTCAGCCAGCCCACCGCGATGCTGACGAAGACGAGCAGCCCGTTGCCTGCCTGGCGTAGCACCTCGGTGTAGAAGCGCACGCCCTGGCCCATTACCTTCAGCAGCGGTTCGCCGGAGCCCTGCCGCAGGTGGTGCCCCAGGACCGCGTCGTAGACGCCCCGGTCGGCCAGCATGAACGCGCCCAGCCCGACGGCAACGACAAGGCCCCAGGCGACCGCAACGGCCAGCAGGTCTCCGATCACGGCGCTCGCCGAGCGCCGTCGGCGCACGGCGTCCGCCAGCAGCCAGGCAACGCAGCCGGCCATGACGAACGGACCGAACAGCTTGGACAGCGTCGCCAGGCCGAACGCCGCACCGGCTGCCGCAAGCCACGGCCTGGACGGCGGATCGAGCGCCCCGACTCTGGGGAAGGCGCCGCGGGCGAACAGCGCCACGGCCACCGTCGCGAAGAACAGCATGAACGGCTCGGGACGGTACGTCCGGCACGCCTGGAAGACGGCCGGGTGCAGCAGGAGCGCCGCGCCCGCCACCAGGGCCACGAGCGGGCCGAACAGGCGTCGTGCTGTGGCCCATGTGGCGACTCCCGCCCCCAGCGCCAGCAGCACGGCGAGCGACCGCGCCGGGAGCGCGGCGGGGCCGGTGAGGCGCATGAGCAATCCGCCCGGCAGCAAGAACGCCGGCAGTTGCGGGGTCAGGAAGTCGCGGTACGGCAGCTCGCCGAGCGAGATGCGCCAAGCGGCATAGAGGTAGCTGCCCTCGTCATCGTTGATAAGCCAGCCATCGAGGTGCCAGAAGTACAGGGCGCCGATGAGCAGCAGCGCAACAGCCGCGACCACGTCCGCCGTACGGAGTCGCCGATTTGGCGACGCCTCGCTGCGCCCCCCCGCCGTCGCACCGAGGCGTCCCGAGAGCGCGTGTATCATCGCTGGCGCCGACCGCGCCGAGAGATCAGTCCGCCCCCTCCGGGAATCTATCGAGGCGCTCGATGCCGGTGGGTATGCCGACAAGCATGACGTGGCCGTCGTCGGTCAGGCCCGCGCCCAACGTGTCCTTGCTCGAGCGAGGCAAGTGCTCGAACGTGTTGCCGCGGTTAGTCGAGAACTCGGCGCCGCCGTCGCCCGACGCCAACAGGACACCCGTCGTGAACGGCTGCGTCAGCGCGCGCGACTCGACGTCATGGATGGCGCCGCTGCTGAAGGTCACGCGATCCCATTCGATGCCGCCGTCGAAAGCGGCCACAAGGCCCCGCGACGTGGCGGCGAATATGCGCGGTTCCTCGGATGAGTCGTACTTCGCCGTCACCAGCCCGAAGATCTGTGCCCTGCTGAGCGTCGCATCATCGGCGATCACCCACGAGGCGCCGCGATCCGTCGACTTGAACAGCCCGTACCGGTTCTCCGAATCGACGTCCGATGTCCCAGCCCAGATTGTGTCGTCGTCGGCGAACTCCGATGACAGCGCCACCGCCGTCCACGTGCCGGTGATCGGCGTCATCGGCTGCCACGTGGCCCCGCCGTCCGTCGACAGGTGACCGTTCGTGGCCATCGTCCGGTCGCGAGCGAAGCCGGGCGAGAAGTCGACGGTGGTCGAGCCATCCGGGAACGACGCCCGCGACCACGTCCGGCCGCCGTCGGACGACATCCAGCCTCCGCTGTGGGCGAAGGCGTACACCGTTCGGTCAGCGGCGAAGTTGGGCGAGACCACCACGTCGAAGATTTCCTGATCGCTGCCCCGCGGCAGCCCGGAATCGATCCACTCCCAGGTCAGGCCGGCGTCATCGCTGCTGTACAATCCGGCTGTGGCGCTGCCCGCGATCGCCGGCGCATCGGGCCCGCCCGGCATGACGTCGAGCGCGGTCACCCTGACCGCGGCGAAGCTAGTTGTCGACGGGTGCCAGGTCACGCCCCCGTCGTTCGTGTAGAGGACTCCCGCGCCGTCCGTCGATACGTATGCCTCGCGGCTGCCGTTGTAGATGTTGTCTGGGGGCTCGAACGTGTCGTTCTTCAGCACGACCGGGAGTCGGATCGTGCTGCGCCAGTCCTCGTCGGGGAGCGGGACTCGCGCGAAATCGACGGCCATCGCGACATCGGTGCCGACCAGTCCGTCCTTGGCGGCGACCTTGCTCCACGTCAGCCCGTCGTCCAGGGATACCAGCGCCACCGCGTCGTTTGATGCCACGGCAACCATCAGCACCGGGTCACCGGGCCAGCCGTTCGACACGGCGAGCCCGTTGACTTGCTCGACTCCAGCCGGCAACGGTATCTCTCGCCAGTTGACGCCGTCGTCGTCGGAGCGGTAGATGCCGCTCGAGTTGTAGGCGAAGAGCGTGTAGAGCACCGGGTCCCAGCTGCGGTCCGGATCGTCACCGTACTCGAACGGGATGACCAGGCCCTGGCTCGACACCGGTCCGCCAGCCTCACCGAACGCGGGCAGCCCGTTGGCGGGCTCCGAGATCATCGTCCAGCGCCGCTCGTCCTTGGTCCACTTGAAGAGGCCGCGGTGCGACGCGACGAAGGTCGTCTCGTCGGTCCGGTGCAGGGGCGAGAAGGCCGCGGCACCGATCTGGTCCTCGACGTCGGCCTCCATGGTGACCTCCTGCCACGAGTCGGCGTCGTTGTTCGTCCTGTAGAGGCGCCACTCGCCGACCGTGATGGCGAAGCCCGTCCTGTCGAACTCGTAGTCCGGCGACATCGCGTCGAACCACACCGGGGCGTCATCGCGCACCCTGATCTTGCGCCACTGCTTGCCGTAGTTCTTGGTCTGGTAGGCCTGTCCCTCGAAGTCGACCGCGTACGCCCTGCCGTCGGTCGCGGCCGCGACGTTGACCAGGCGGCCGGTGCCCGGTGTGATCGTCCACGTGATAGCGTGCGTGGACGTCAGCGGCTCGTGTCCGGCTGCGTACACCACCTGCACGTCGTCACCGGGCTTGTCGCCCACGGCCAGGTCGAAGGCCGGCCCGCCAGACAGCCTGACGGTCGCCCACTCGGGCTCGGGAGGCTCGTCCTGGGCCAACGTCATCCCGGCCGCGGCGAAGCCGACGGCGGCCACCGCCACCAACACGGCGGCGGGAATGAGCAGCGAGCGCGCGGTACCGTTCATGACGTCTTCTCCTATTCGTGCTGGCTCTCGTTCGAGCGTGGGCTGCTCACGCGTCGGTCTCGCTTGTGGCGGCATCGCCCGGCACGTCGCGCGGGGTGGCGCTCGCCCGGGCGGCCGTCGCCTGGCTCGCAGCGCCAGGGCCTACTTCGGCGGCCGAGGCCCGTGCCGCGCCGTCGATCACCTGCCGCACCGCGTAGATGGGCTTGTTCTGCGTCTCGTGGTATGTCCGCACCACCAACTCGCCAAGGAATCCCATCGACATGAACTGGACACCGAGGATCGTCAGGAGGATCGCCAGCAGCAAGAGCGGACGGCTGCCGATGTCCTGGTGGCCGACGAGCTTCACCACCGTCAAGTACAGCCCGAGCAGGCCGCCGATGGCGAACGACACCAGCCCCAGCCCACCGAAGATGTGCACGGGCCTCGTCGAGTAGTTGAGCATGAAGAACAGCGTCAGCAGGTCGAGCAATACGCGCGGCGCTCTCGTCAGGCCCCGGCCATACTTCGATGTTCCCTGGTCGCGCGGGTTGTCGCGGACCGGTATCTCGCCGACGCGCACACCATACGAGCTG
>JBJYWW010000054.1:5249-8058 GCA_046259645.1 Anaerolineae bacterium | reverse complement strand
GATCGCCGGGTACGCCAACGGCGTCGTAGTAGGTGATATTGAGCTCGTAGGGCGCGCGGCCGCCGTGCGATGAGGCGGGCGAAGGGCGGCCCCACGTGCGTGGGCGAAGACGCTCCGCAGGCACGCCGGGCGCACTGGCGCGTGCAACAACCGTTGCCCGGATGCGTAGACGTGACGGACGACACGATGTCAAGGAGCGGCCGATGGTCATAGCGACGGACCAGCTGACGCGGCGATTCGGTCGGAACGTCGCAGTGCAGGACGTCTCGCTGGACGTGGCGCGCGGCGAGCTGTTCGCGTTGCTGGGCCCGAACGGCGCCGGCAAGACGACGACGGTGCGGATGCTGGCGTCCCTCATCGAGATCACTTCGGGTTCAGCGTCGGTCCTGGGCTATGACGTTGCCACGCAAGGCGGCGAGGTCCGCGCGCGCGTCGGCCTGCTGACCGAGTCGCCCGGGCTCTACGAGCGGCTGTCGGCGTGGGACAACCTGATGGTCTTCGCCCTGCTGTACGACGTGGCCCAGCCTGAGGCGGCCGTCGAGCGGTACCTGAAGCTGCTCGAGCTGTGGGATCGCCGCGACGAGGTCACCGGCAACTTCTCCAAGGGCATGAAGCAGAAGGTCGCGGTGGCGCGAGCGCTGCTCCACGAGCCGCCGCTCGTGTTCCTGGACGAGCCGACGAGCGGGCTCGACCCGGCGTCGGCCAAGACCGTTCGCGACTTCCTGGCCGAGCTCAAGTCCGAGGGCCGCACCATCTTCCTCACAACGCACAACCTGTCCGAGGCGGAGCGACTGGCCGACAGGATCGCCGTGTTGAACCGCGAGTTGGTGGCCGTCGACACGCCGCGGCAGCTGCAGCGGCGGCTGTTCGGCCGCACCACTCTGGTGCGCCTCGAGAGCGCGGACGGCTCCGAGGCCATCCTGCAGCGGGCGGCGGGCGGCGTGGACGGCGTGCAGGAGGTCGGCTGGCGTGGCGGGGTCCTCGAGGTCCGCTCGGACGACCCCGAGCGACGGAACCCCGATTTGGTCGCGGCCCTCGTGGGCGCCGGCGCGCGCATCGTGTCGGTGTCGGAGGAAGAGGTGAGCCTGGAGGACGTGTACCTTCGTCTGGTGGACGAAGAGGATCGAAAGCTGCGAGAGGAGGGCGCAGCGTGAGCTGGGATCGCGTTTGGGTCATCGTCCGCAAGGAGTGGCGCGAGGTCATTCACAACCGCACGATCGTGTTCACGTTCATCGGCCTCTCCGCCATGTTCACGATCATGCCGCTCCTGTTGGCGTTCGGCATGCCGAAGATCAGCCCGGAGCTGCTCGGAGTCGAGGACGAGACGGTGGAGATGTCGGACCTACCGCCGGGCCTCGCCGACGCGCTGCCAGGCTACGCTACGCTCGAGCCCCTCGAGCAGTTCCAGGTCTTCATGCTCCGGCAGTTCCTCGTGTTCTTCCTCGTCCTGCCGGTCATGGGCGCCATCAGCATCGCGACGTACAGCATCATCGGCGAGAAGACCAGCCGCAGCCTCGAGGCGCTGCTGGCCACCCCGATCAGGACCGACGAACTCCTGGTCGGCAAGACGTTGGCTAGCTCGGTTCCGGCGGTGCTGGCAACCTGGGTCGCCTTCGGCTGTTACGCCGTGATGGTCGTGGTCCTCGGCGGCGCCTCCGTCGCCCACACGACCCTGGACGTCGCCGCCTTGGCGCTGATCACGCTGATGGTGCCCCTGGTGGCGCTGCTGGGCCTCGGCCTGGGCGTCGTCGTCAGCTCGCGCTCCACCGACGCCCGCAGCGCGCAGCAGATCGCTGGGATAGTAGTCATCCCCCTCGTGGTGGTGGTGATCGGGCAGTCGGCCGGGGTGATCATGCTGGGCGTGGAGATGGTGGTCGCCGCGGCTCTGGTGCTGCTGGTCGTGGATGCCTTGGTGCTGGCGCTCGGGGTGCGCGTGTTCGACCGTGAAGCCATCCTGACGCGCTGGAAATAGCCGCCGGCGGCCCGGTTGATAGCTTTTGGCGGGCCGGCGCGCCTATGGTGGGCCTGATATATCGGCGGCAAGCATCGCCCCCATCCCGAGGAGACCTCCTCGACCATGCCCGTTCTCCAAAGCGTAGTCGACACGTCCAGCGCCGAGTACAAGGACAACTACCGACACCACGAGGCGCTGGCCGCTCAGCTCCACGAGACCCAAGCGACCACGGCCGAGCAGCGCAGCGAGCGAGCACTGAGGCTGAACGCCGAGCGCGGGAAGCTGCCGGTGCGCGAGCGGATCGAGACCATACTCGACGCCGACACGCCCTTCCTCGAGCTGTCGCCGCTGGCGGCCCACGGGCTGTACGACGACTCCTCGCCCGGAGCGGGCATCGTCACCGGCATCGGCCGTGTTCGTGGCCACGAGTGCGTGATCGTCGCCAACGACCCGACGGTCAAGGGCGGCACCTACTACCCGATGACCGTGCGCAAGCACATCAGGGCGCAGGCCATCGCCGAGGACAACCACCTGCCGTGCGTCTACCTGGTGGACTCCGGCGGCGCGTTCCTGCCCTTGCAGGACGAGGTGTTCCCCGACCGCGACCACTTCGGGCGCATCTTCTACAACATCGCCCGCATGAGCGCCAAGGGCATCCCGCAGGTCAGCGCCGTTCTCGGTAGCTGCACGGCCGGGGGCGCGTACGTCCCGGCCATGAGCGACGAGACCATCATCGTGAAGGGCGCGGGCACCATCTTCCTCGGCGGTCCACCGTTGGTGAAGGCCGCGACAGGCGCCGATGTCTCGGCCGAGGAGCTCGGCGGGGCTGACGTTCACACCCGGTTGTCAGGAGTG
>JBJYWW010000054.1:0-5239 GCA_046259645.1 Anaerolineae bacterium | reverse complement strand
GACCACTTCGCCGAAGACGAGATCAGCGCGCTGGAGCAGGTGCGCCAGGTAGTCGAGCACCTGAACCGCAAGAAGGAGCCATGGCTCGCGACCACGTCGGCCGAGCCGCCGGCGTACGACCCCCGCGAGCTCTACGGCATCATCCCGGCCGACCCGCGCGTGCGCTACGACGTGCACGAGGTCATCGCCCGCCTCGTGGACGGATCGCGCTTCAGCGAGTTCAAGGCGCGCTTCGGGGCCACGGTGGTCTGCGGCTTCGCGCACATCTGGGGCATTCCCGTCGGGGTCGTGGCCAACAACGGGCTCCTGTTCAGCGAGTCCGCGGCGAAGGCCGCTCATTTCGTCGAGCTGTGCGGGCAGCGCAAGACCCCGCTCGTCTTCTTGCAGAACATCGCCGGGTTCATGGTCGGCCGCGAGTACGAGAACCAAGGCATCTCGCGCCACGGTGCGAAGATGGTCACCGCCGTGTCGACCGTTGATGTCCCGCGGGTCACTCTCTTCATCGGGGTGTCGCACGGGGCCGGCAACTACGCGATGGTGGGGCGTGGCTACGACCCGCGCTTCCTGTTCACGTGGCCCAACTCGCGGATCAGCGTGATGGGCGGCGAGCAGGCCGCCAACGTCCTCTGGACGGTGAACCAGGACGGCAGGCAGCCGCTGACGCCCGACCAGGAGGCGGGGTTCAAGGCCCCCATCCTAGAGAAGTATGAGCGCGAGGGCGACCCGTACTACGCTACGGCCCGGTTGTGGGACGACGGGATCATCGATCCGGCCGACAGCTACACGGTGCTCGGGTTGGCGCTCTCGGCAACGCTCAACGGCCCGGCGCCGGGCGACCCGCGCTACGGCGTGTTCAGGATGTAGAGGAATGCCGGCATGAGTGATCTGAGCCAGAGCCTCGCCGCGCCACGTTACGTCAAGATCAGTCAGGACGGCGCGGTCAGGCGCATCGTGATGTCACGGCCTGAAGTGCGCAACGCGTTCGATCCGCGCATGATCACGGAGATCACGGCTGCGTTCGTCGATGCGTGCAGCGACCCCCTCACCCGGGTGGTGGTGCTGGCCGGCGCAGGCGAGAGCTTCTCGGCCGGCGCGGACCTCGAGTACATGCGGTCGATGGCCGAGTTCGACGAGGAGCAGAACGTCGAGGACGCCCTGCGGCTGGTCGCGCTCTTCGAAGCTGTTAGGGACTGCCCGAAGCCGGTGGTGGCGCGCGTCCAAGGCGCCGCCGTCGGTGGCGGCGTGGGACTGGTCGCGGCCAGCGACATCGCTGTTGCGGCCGACGACACCGTGTTCGCCTTCAGCGAGGTACGCCTTGGAATGATCCCGGCCGTGATCTCGCCGTTCGTCGTGCCGCGCATCGGCCATGCCGCCTCGCACGAGCTGTTCCTGACGGGTGAGCGCTTCGACGCAGCCCGGGCACATGCAATCAACCTAGTAGCGCGCGTCGTGCCGGCCACCGAGCTGGACGAGGCCGTCGACGAGCGCGTTGCCGCGCTGCTGGAGGCGGCGCCGGAGGCACAAGGAGCGGTGAAAGCGCTGCTACGGGGCGTCGCCGGAGGCGTCGCCGCCAAGGAGCTGGCGAACTTCACCGCGCGGCTGATAGCGGAGCGACGCGTCGCTGCCGAGGGCCACGAGGGGATGGCCGCCTTCGTGGAGCGCCGCAAGCCGAGCTGGGTGCACTGGGTCCCCGACGCGCCAGGCGACGAGGCAAGCGAGTCATGACACGACGGCGGTCCATCGAGACGGTGATGGTGGCGAGTCGCGGCGAGATCGCTCGCCGGATCTTCCGCGCCTGCCGCGAGATGGGCATCAAGAGCGCCGCGGTCTACTCCGACGTCGACGCCGGCAGCGTCTGGAGCCGCAAGGCGGACCTCAGCGTGCCGCTGAGCGGGGTGCTGCCCGGCGACACCTACCTCAACATCGACGCCCTGCTACGGGCAGCCCACCAGGTCGGCGCCGATGCCATCCACCCGGGCTACGGCTTCGTGGCGGAGAACCCCGACTTCGCCACGGCGTGCGCGGACGCCGGGATCACGCTGATCGGCCCGTCCCCGGAGGCCATGCGGCTCATGGGCTCGAAGGTCGACGCGCGGGCGCTGGCCACCTCGGTCGGCGTGCCGGTGGTGCCGGGCTACGACCGCGACGACGTTCGCCGCGGCCCAACGAGTGGCTCGGCGGCGCGTCCTGCCGAGGAAGCCCACGGCGCGGGGCAGGCACAAGTCGGGGCGGCGGCCGGCGCCGAGCGCGACGCGGGCGACCTGCACTTGGCGGACGAAGCCGAGCGGATCGGCTACCCGATCATGGTCAAGGCCAGCGCCGGCGGCGGCGGGCGCGGGATGCGAGTCGTCCGCGCCCCGGGGGAGCTGCAGTCGGCGCTCGACGCCGCACGGGCCGAGGCGCTGTCGGCGTTCGGCGACGACGCCGTCTTCCTCGAGCGCTACTTCGAGGATGCGCGGCACGTCGAGGTGCAGGTTCTCGGCGACGGCAGCGGCAACCTGGTGCATCTGTTCGAGCGTGAGTGCTCGGTGCAGCGCCGCCACCAGAAGATAATCGAGGAGTCACCATCTCCCGCCTTGAACGATGAGCTCCGACGGGCGATGACGTCGGCGGCGGTCGGGCTCGCCCGCGCAGTCGACTACCACAGCGCCGGCACCGTCGAGTTCCTGCTCGACGGCGACGGCAGCTTCTACTTCCTCGAGATGAACACGCGGCTGCAGGTCGAGCATCCGGTCACCGAGATGGTCACCGGCGTCGACATCGTCGTCAACCAGATACGAGTGGCGGCCGGCGAGGAGCTGCAGTTCGGCCAGGCCGACCTCGAGCAGCAGGGACACGCGCTCGAGTGCCGGGTGTACGCCGAGAGCCCGGCGGACGGCTTCGCGCCGAGCACGGGGACGATCGCCCACTACCGCCCCCCCGTCGGTCCCGGCGTGCGCTGCGACGATGCGGTGAGCAGCGGCAGCGTCGTGTCGCCATACTACGATGCGATGCTCGCCAAGGTGATTACGGTCGGCTGGGACCGCCGGGAGGCCATCCGTCGGATGTCTCAGGCCCTCTCCGACACCGTGGTGCTGGGTGTCTCGACGAACGTGCCGTACTTGCAGGACATCCTGGTCCATCCGGTGTTCGTCGAGGGTCGGGCGCGCACTCGGTTCGTGGACGAGCACATGGCCGAATGGACACCCGATCGCACGCTCACGGAGGACGAGTGGCTCGCCGTTGCGGCGTTCGAGTCGCTGTCCGCCGCGCCGACGGGCGACGCGGGGCGGGACGGACCGGCCGGGACGAGCTTCACCGACCCATGGTCGGTCACCGAAGCCTGGAGGAACGTGCCATGAGGGTGACGCTCAACAGCGGGAACGAGTCGCGGACGCTCCGCGTGGTGCGCCGCCGCGATCGGCTGTGCGTGGTGTTCGAGGACGGGCGCGAGGTCGAGCTGCGGCTCCTGTCGTCGGGTGACGGCGGCTTCGAGCTGGAGAAGGGCCGCGCCCGCATCCACGGCGCCGGCGCGACCATCAACGGTGCTCGCCAGGTGTGGGTGAACGGCCGGACCGTGACGTACACGCGCGAGCAGCCGCTGGCCGCGGCGCGCGAGTCGCGCGGCGAGAGCGCTCTGTCGTCCGCCATACCGGCGGTCGTGCTCGACGTGATGGTCGAGCCCGGCCAGCAGGTCTCGGCCGGCGACAAGCTCGTGGTTCTCGAGTCGATGAAGATGGTCCTCCCGCTGACCTCAGGCGCGGACGGCACGGTGCGCGCCGTGCGCTGCGCGGCCGGCGATGCAGTCGACGCCGGCCAGGTGCTCGTGGAGCTCGAGCCTCTGGCGCTCCAGGTCTAGCAAGGCATCGAGGGCGTGTCGCCTCGGAACCTGTGAGGCCCAGATAGAAATGTCCCCTCGGAACCGCGGCTTGACGGCTGTGACATAATATTGCTGACGTTCGCTGCACCGCGCCGGGCGGTAGTGCCCGAGCGACGCTAGACCAACGCCCGACAGCGACCGAGCGGGGACGTCTGGAGGCAATCATGGTTCACCGAGTAATCGCGATCACGTTGGGAGCCGCGATCCTGCTGGCCGCGGTCGACGCCGCACAAGCGAAGTCGCCGGCGGCGCGACCGCAGACGAAGCCGGCCGTCGCCTACAACAGCAGCCAGGGCGCGGAAGGTTTCCTGGTGGTCTGGGTCGAGGACGTGGGCGACGGCTCCGACATATACGCCAAACGGCTCTTCCGCGGCAACGGCTTGCCCCAGGGCGGACCGGCGCGCGGCGGCTGGCAGGTCATCCGGTCGTCGTCGTTCAGCGGCAGCCGCGATCGGGGGCCGCGCGACGACCCGGCGATCGTCTACAACTCGCAGCAGGGTGAGTACGTGCTCGTCTACAGCGAGTACGTCGGCGACGAGGATGGCTGGGATGTCTTCGCCGTCCGGGTGTCGTCGGCCGGGTACTCCCGCACGAAGCCGCGACTGCTCGGAGGTGGGCCGGGCGACCAGCAGCATCCCGACATCGCAACGGTAACGGTCAGCGGCAGGCTGGAGTACCTCGTCGTCTGGGACGACAACGCCCAGGACATCGACGAGGTCTGGGCGGTCCGCATGCACTCCAACGGCATTCCCCGCGGCGCACCGTATCGGCTGTTCGCCAGCCAGTACAACGCGACCGATCCCACCACCAACGGGACCGCTGTCGCCTGGGTGGACGACCGCGGGGGCGACACCGACATCTGGGGCCTGCGGCTCAAGAACGGGCTGCCAAACGGCACGCCGTACCGGCTGCAGGGCACCGACAACGAGGACTTCAACCCGCGCTTCGGCGAGGGCCCGCTGCTGTGGAACAGCTACAACTCGCTGACCGGCATCGACGTGCATGGCGCCGAGGTCTACAACAACAACACGACTCGCGGTCCGAATGTGGGCATCTTGGTGCCGGCCGCGGATCAGTCCTGGCCCGACGCGGCCAGCGGCATCATGGTGTTCGCCGACAACAGGTCCGGCGACTTCGACTTGTACGGCATCCGCCTCACCAACATCCGCTCGCGCGGCCGCGAGTTCCCGATCCTGACCGACTACACCCCGTAAGGCCTTACCGACCACACCCCGTAAGGCCTTACCGACCACACCCCGTAAGGCCTTGCTGACTACACCCCGTGCGGCCGCAAGGCTGCGCCAGGGCTCAAACTGATAGCTTTTGGCAGTGCCCGGGTCCTATGATGGCGCCGTCGGTCGCCCGCTGGGCGGCCTCTCA
>JBJYWW010000053.1:0-6040 GCA_046259645.1 Anaerolineae bacterium | reverse complement strand
AATTCCTGGGGCGGCGAGGTCCGGCAGTACCGGGTGAGCATCCCTGACGGGCGCGTGCTGAGCGTGCAGGTCGTCTCGCCCACCGGGCGCTACCTCGTTGCCGCCCGCTCGGCTGGCGCCCCAGCGAGCGTATGGCTGAGCTTCGCCGAATCAGCGTTCACCGGCAATGCGGAGATCGAGCGCGTGGTGCCGACTGCCGGAGATCACATCATATCGCTGCTGGCGCTCGGAGCCGACGACCCGACGGCCGTCACCGAGTACGAGCTGCGGCTCGCGCTCACCGAGCCGCGATAGGCGCTAGCGCGCCGAAGCAAACCTGATTGTGCCGGATCGGTCCCGACTGGTTTGGATTAGGAAGGAGCACTCGCATGACCCGCCGTGTCGCACTCGCAATGGTGATGGCCCTCTTCGCGTTGCTGCTCGTGGCAACGGTCTCGCTCGTCGCGCCGCTCGACGGCTCGATCGCCGGTCCGCTGACCCGCCCGGCCCAGAGTCTCGTGACCCGCGCGGGCACCGCGCTTGATGCGCCCTCGTTGCCGGGCGCCGGAGCTGCCCGGGTCGCCGCGCAAGACACGTGCGAGCCGCGGCCGATCACGCCATTGGGCGAGGGTTTCTTCGAGGACATCTCCATCTCGGCCGGGATCAAGGAGATCTCGCCGACGCTGCCTATCACAGTGCATCCGCGCGCTGCGCTAGCCGACATCGACGGCGACGGCTACGACGACCTGATCGCCCACAACCACAGTGGGCCGGTGACCCAGGGCACGCAGCGGTTCGAGCACGTGATTTACCACAACAACGGCGACATGACGTTCACGGACGTCAGCGCCGAGAGCGGTCTCGGCGACGTGCAGGCGGCGTTCTTCGCCTTCGGCGACGTCGACAACGACGGCGACGACGACGTGCTCGCCGCGCTCGACACGCCCGACCACCCCGAGCCCGAGCACACCCACCAGATACTGCTCAACGACGGCTCCGGGCACTTCACGCCCAAGCCGAACTCCGGCGTCGAGGCGGCGCTGGGCCGGCAGACGGCGGGCAACGCGGTGTTCGCCGACGTCGACGGCGACGGCGACCTGGATCTCTACGTCGGCAACGGGCACACCGGCTACAACGTGGCCGACCAGCTGTTCATCGGCGCCGGCGACGGCACCTTCAAGAACGAGTCGCTGCGCCTGGTGGGGCGCGGCTTCGGCGGCACGAGCAGCCCGTCCGACGGCTCGATGGCGTGCGACTTCGACAACGACGGCGACCTCGACATCTTCGTCGCCGTCTATGGGGTGAGCAACTCCGGCGCCCAGAACCTGCTGTGGATAAACGACGGCGAAGGCTACTTCCAGGACAAGGCGGTCGAGCGTGGCGTGGCCAGCCTCCCGGGCGGCAACTACTACCGGTCCGACATGGACCAGGGCCGCAAGCCCGAGCCTAACAAGGGCCCAGGGGAGTACATCGGCGGCAACGGCTTCGGCGTGGACTGCATCGACTTCAACAACGACGGCTACATGGACATCCTGATGGCCGACATCTCGCACCCAACCGAGTTCCCGCCCGGCTACGCCGGCTGGCCGCAGGATCAGATCGACGCGCTGAACTACTCGCGGCGGTGGTCCGATCCGTCGCAGATCCTGATCAATCAAGGCCCGGCGGGTGGCTGGTCGTTCGTCAACGAGTGGATCGACCGCGGCCTGGCCTTCAACGAGGGCGACATCGATGCAGGAGCCGCCGACATCGACAACGACGGCTACGCGGACATCGCGATGTCGCGCGACAAGAAGTACGACGGCAACTACAGCCGGTGGGACCAGCTGGGTTGGCTGGGCCTGTTCCACCAGCAGCCGGACGGCATGTTCGTCAGCGTCGGCGAGACGAGCGGCGTTAACTTCCCGGACGATCCCGAGGGCAAGCAGCGGATGCGCGGCTCCGGCAACATCAACTGGTCGGACCTCGATCACGACGGCGACCTCGACCTGTGGCTCGGCGCCGGCCCCAACACGACCACCGGTCACCTCTTCGAGAACAAGATCGGGGCGGAGAACGACTGGCTGGCGATCCGACTGGAGCCCGGCTCGGACAAGGTGAACTCGAGCGCGCTCGGCACCAGGGTCGAGGTCAGCACGGACTCCGGGACTCTGTTGCGCGAGGTCAAGGGCAGCCGCGGCACGTTCAACTCGATGGACACGCGCGTCGTCCACTTCGGACTGGGCGAGTGGTCGTGCGACTACGAGCTGAAGGTCACGTGGCCCGACGGCAAGGTGGTCGTGTTCCCCGGCTACGTCGTCGGTCGCAACCACTACGTGACGCTGAACTACGCCGGGGTGCTGACGTTCGGCCCGGACGGACCGTCGGTCACGCCCGAGCCCACCGACATCCCGCGCCCGCCGCTGGTGACGCCGACGCCGTCGCCCAAGTCGGCGGACGCCTACCTGCCGGCGCTGATGAAGAACATGGAATAGGCCGGCGCGGTGCGCTAGCGCAACCGAGCGCTAGGCGCGGTCACGGCTGCAGGTCCCTCGCCGTCCGCGCCAGCTCCAGGAACTCGATGCGGTAGCCGTAGGCGTCCGCGCCCTCGTAGTTCGTCCCGAGCGCCTTCTCCGTCAACTCGACCACCCCGTCCCAGGTGGCTTTGCCGGCATACGGTGAGCCGCGGAGCAGCATGCCGTAGGCCGCGACCGCGGACGCGAAGCGTACGTCGCCGTGCACGTGCTCCATCCACTTGCCGGTGTCGCGCACCCGGAACTCGAGCAGGCGGCTGGCCATCGGCTCGCCAACCGGTCCGGCCACCGGCTCGGCGACCTCTCCAGGGTCGCCCGAGTCGCCTCTCGGCTCTCCGGCCTGCACGTCAACCGGCTTGTAGCGCAGCCTGAGGCTGAGCATCTCGCCCGACTGAGCCTCGTCCGTCAGCTCACGCTCGGTCCGGTAGCGCAGCGGCCACACTTCGGTGCCAGGTCCCGTGTCCGCCGCTGCGCCGCCACCGTCGGCCGTGCCGCTTCGAATGACGGGCACCACCTCGTACAGGGCGGTCACCGTGTGCCCGGCGCCGATCTCGCCGGCGTCCACCGTGTCGTCCGCGAACTGGGGTGCGGTCAGCGCCCGGTTCTCGTAGCCGATCAGCCGGTACTGCTCGACCTCGACCGGATTGAACTCGACCTGGATCTTCACGTCCTTCGCCACCGTGGTCAGCGTGCCGCTCATCTCCTCGATCAACACCTTGCGCGCCTCGTTCAGCGTGTCGATGTAGGCGTAGTTGCCGTCGCCGTTGTCGGCCAGGAGCTCCAGCCGCCCGTCGCGCAGGTTGCCCATGCCGAAGCCGAGGGCGGTCAGTCCGACCCCGGCCGCCGCCTGCTCGCGGACCAGCGCGAGCAGCCCCGCGTCGTCGGTGACCCCGACGTTGAAGTCGCCGTCGGTGGCCAAGATGACCCGGTTCACGCCGCCATCGACGAACGCGTCACGCGCGACCTCGTACGCAAGCTTCAGCCCGGCCTCGCCGTTAGTGGAACCGCCGGGGACCAGGCGCCCGATGGCGTCGGCGAGCGTGACCTTCCACATGCCGGGTGTCGGCGGCAGCACCAGCTGCGAACCGTCCGCGTACGTTACGATGGCGACCGAGTCGCGCTCGCCCAGCTCGTCGACCATCCGACGCAGCGCGTCCCGCACGAGCGGCAGCTTGTCGGGCTGGTCCATCGAGCCGGACACGTCGATCAGGAACACCATGTTGCTGTCCGGCCTGTCGCCGCGGTCGACGTCGGCGGCCTTGAGCCCGATGTGGACCAGGCGGTGCTGGACGCTCCACGGCGCCTCGACGACCTCGGCGAACACCGCGAACGGATCGGCGCTTCCGGGACTGGGTGCCGGGTACGAGTAGTCGAAGTAGTTGAGCAGCTCCTCGATCCGCACCGCCCCTGCCGGCGGCAGTGCGCCCTGGCGTAGGAAGCGCCGGACGTTGGAGTACGACGCCGTGTCGACATCAACCGAGAACGTGGACAGAGGCTCATCCAGCACGCTCGTGAAGGGGTTGTCCTCCACGGGGTAGTACACCTCGCCGGCGAACCAGGGATCGGGCATCGGCGGCCACGGTGGAAGAACGAACTGTGTCGACGTGACCGGCACCGGCGCTGGTGCGGCAACACCGACCGAACCACCGGCGTCGGCCGGCTGGCCCGACCGCTGACCAGCGGCCTGTCCCGCGGGAAGGCTGAGATCCGCCGGCGGAGCTGCCTGGCCCAGCGCCATCGGTTCGGCGGTGGCGGTCAGCGATAGATCAAGAGGCAGCCCGTAGATGGGGGTCGGGACCGGCACGAGCTGCTCGCTGCCCGGCGGCATCTGCGCCGTAAGACCGTCTCCGCCGCCGGTGTGCGGCACAGCCGCGTCTCTTGTGGCGGCGACCGGCCGACCTGCCCAGTAGGGGTCGCCGCCTCCGGTCCTCGGAGCAGGCGGCGGTTGCGTTGCCTGCAGCTGTGCCCAGAGCGCGGTCGCAGTTGTGGCCAAGGACGTCGGGAGGGCTGGCCCGGCCGCCGACGCATCGGTCACCTGAGTCGGGCCCTTGGCAGCGCGAGCAGGCTGGCTGTCGGTGGTCGGTGCCGGTCGGACGTTCGGTCGTCTATCCAGCTCCCCGTTCGGCTTCCCGTCCGAGGTGCCGCTCGTCCGGCCGGAGGTGTCCACGGCGCCGGAGCCGTCCGGCGCGACCGCGTCGCCTGTGCCGCCGGTGCTCCCGGTGCTTCCAGCGGGCTGGCTCTCATCGGGCGGCCCGGCCGAGCACCCGGCGATCACCAGCGCCGCCAGCAGGAAGAGGGAGAGCAATGCAAGGAAGTACCGCGTGCGCTCGTCGGGGCGCTGGACGGCTAGCACCTTGAGCCGCGACCTGGTGCGGGACGCCTCGAGGGACGCCTTGAGCGTCGCCTCACGAACGGTTACTCGGTCCGACTGTCGTTGACGTGGGGTCGCTGCGTTCATCTCTGGATCCTCCTGTGCTCCGCTCGACCGACACTCGTCGGTCGTTGACGATTCCGGATGAAGGACCCCACGGGGAGGACGTTCGATGATATGGCCCGAGGCGGAGCAAGTTCCTTGCCAACGACGGCTGCGCGCCGCACGTCCGGGCTGGGCCGAGCGGGAGCTTGACCGGCCCGGATCACGTTCGTAGTCTTCGCCGGCCATGGACACGGAGCTGCGACCATCGACGCTGGAGATCATCGAGCTGCTGGAGTCGGCGACCGGCTTGCCGGCGCAGGTCACCGCCGTCGCCAGCCTCGACACGATAGCGGTCGTCAAGCCCGCCCGCGGCGCGCAGGCAGCGCACCACGTCATGTTCAATCCGATGGCCGACGAGCCGCCCGACTACCTCATCTGCCACGAGTGCGGCATTGCGCTGCGGCAGTACGCCCCGCCGCCGGAGGATCGCGTCGAGATGGCGCCGGACGAGCAGGGCAGGCAGCGCGTTGAGGAGCAGCTGCGCGGCCCCAAGGGGCCTGTCCACCGCTACAGGCTCGACGACGAGCGAACATCGTCGCTGCGCGACAAGCTCTACGGCGGCATGATGCTGCAGCTGCGCAGCACGCCCGTCGGGCTGCGGGTCGACGAGTGGCTCATGGAGCACTACCCCGACCTGGGCGACCTTCAGGAGTCGTTCGCCATGGGCAAGATGGCCGACGACCTGGCGATCCTCTCAGCGGACGTGCGCTCGATCACGCCGCCGCGGCCCCTGATGGCCAGCCTCGCGTTGAACGGCGCGTACGCCGAGTTCTGGTCGCGCCTCTGGGGTCAGCCTGAGCTGGTCACGCCCTATAGGGACCCGGGCAGCTATCGCGACGCGCGCGCCCTCATGCGTTCCTTCGACGCTGCGCCCGATGACCCCGCGCACGACACGGACCTAATTGACGAGTGGGCCCTCACGCTGGGGCTTTCGGGCTGGTACCGCTGGCGGACCTTCCCGACCCCGTCCGCGCCGACAGTCACGCCGCCGCGCGCAGCGAGCTAGCAGAGAGCTAGCAGCAGCATCGAGCCCATCACCTTCGAGCTCTACTGGGTCGACCTGCAGGATGCT
>JBJYWW010000052.1:0-9558 GCA_046259645.1 Anaerolineae bacterium | reverse complement strand
TAGCCCTGCGACACCAGCACGACCGCCTGGCCGGCGCCCTCGCGCGCGTGCGGTCCCGTGAGCGCCTCGCGCGCGACGCGCAGTCCGTCGGACATCGTGCCCGAGTCAGGGTAGAAGCACAGGTTGCTCCAGCTCTGGAGCGAATCCGACAGGACAGCCTTGTCCGACGTGAACGGCACACGCAGGCGGGCCGCGCCGATCTCGTCGGGGTAAGTGACGATCGCAACACGATCGCGATCCGTGTCGAGCGCAGCCACGAACGCCTGCGCGCCCTCCTTGATGCGGCGCGCGCGGTCGCCGCGGAACGTGAAGCAGCCCCGGTCGAGGACCAGCACTATGTCGAGTGTGGCCTGCGCGGAGCCGCAGTCGCCCTCTACCTCGAGCGTGACGTCCGTCGTGGCCCCGAGGGGCAGCCGCGACGGCGACGCGCTCTTGCTCGGCACGACGGTGCAGCGCGGGCCGCGCGGGTCGGGCACGGGCCCGTCGGCGGGTCCGGACACCTGCTCGAAGACCAGGACCCGGTCCGCGGCGCCGTCGGGGACCAGCACCCGGCCGAAGGCGTCCGTCGTGACATCGGTGTACCGACCGGGGCCGGCGGCGTCGGGGATCGACCAGGCGGCCAATGGCTGGCCGTCGACCGCGAACTTGAAGACCCACTCGTCAGAGGTCAGGACGAAGATCTCGGGACCGTCGCCAACCTCGGCAATCGCCAGCGCCTCGGCCGCTCGACCCTCCAAGCCGTCGAGAAACACGCTGTCGAGGTCACGCCCGCGCCTGTCGATGCGCCGCAGCTCGCCATCTCGGGCCAGCGCCCACATCGTGCCGTCCCAGGTGTCGGCCACGTCCCGCCAGGCGCGGAACGGCTCGCTGTGGCTGTTCAGGCTCTCCGCGCCGAGTAGCTCTCCGCCGTCCGTGCGCATGACCAGCCGCGCGCGCCCGGTGTCGACAAAGGCCCAGCCGGTGAACGTCGACACCAGCGCCGTGTTCCACCAGCGGTCGTCGGGCACGCGCTCGTTGACCTTGTTGTAGCGGGTCATCATGTTGTCGTCGAGGACCGCGATCTCGCGCTGTGGGCACTCGAAGTTGGGGCAGATCAGGCTCGTGACGGTGGCGGTGTTGCCGCGGAGCACGGCCGTGCTGTCGCCGAAGCCGGCGATGTCGATGCCGGGCCCGCCCGGGTACGCCTGACGCTCGTTGCGCCACGTACCGTCTTGCCCGTAGATGCGCAGCAACCCGGACGTGTCGAGCACGTGGACCTGAGTGCCGTCGGAGTCGATTCGATGCGGGTCGTACGCGTGACGCCAGCTCTCGGCCACGCCCGCTGTCGTGGGATACCAGCGTGCCGGCAGCACGTTGATCTGGTCGCCTGCCAGGAGCGACGGCGCATACGTGAAGGCGATCCCGACGTCCGGCGAGACGTCGAGGCGGCGCACGCCCTCGTGGTTGCCGGTTCGCGGAACCGGCTCCTCCGTGCCGGCGTCCTCGTCGACCGGCACCAACGGCCACTCGACGCCGGAGTACTTGGTGCGCCCGCGGTAGCGCAGCAGGCCGCGGTCGACCGCCACGTAGAGATCGCCGGCGGCATCGACGCCGACGTCACGCGGAATTCCGCCGGGCGCGGCACGGCTATCGAGCGACAGGAGCCCGGAGAACGCGCCGGAAGCCTCGAACCACTGGACGCGCTGGTTGCCGCTGTCGGCGACGTACACCAGCCCGTCTGGGCCGACCGAGACGCCAAGCGGCGCGTCGAGCTGGCCGTCGTCCCGCCCCGGCTCGCCGAGCGTGCCCACCAAGGAGCCCTCGGGGTCGAAGGCGAGCACGCGGTGCCCGTCGGCGTCGGACACGTAGACCGTCCCATCGGACGCCACCGCCACGCCGCGCGGCAACCCCACGTCGGTCCAGCTGTCCTGGAAGACGCCGGTTCGGCGGTTCAGGACCTGCACCCGGCGGTTGCCTGTGTCGGCCACATACAATCGGTCGAGGTCAGCGTCGACGGCCACGTCCTCCGGCGCCTCGAACTGCCCGCGCCCCGGTCCCCGTGATCCCCACCGCTTGTCGGCGTCGCCGTTGATGAGCCAGCTGCTGACCCTGTGGTTGCCCGTCTCGGCCACGTACATGATGCCGTCCGGAGACAGGGCGACGCCCTCGGGGTGGTAGACGCCCGGCACCGGCAGGCTGTTGTCGAACGTGTCGACGAGCAAATAGCGCTGCGGCAGGAGCTCCTGACGAATGTCGGCCGCCGGCGCGCTCACAGCCGATGGGGCGGTCGGAAGTGCCGCGGCGGCTAGCGCGAAGAGCGCCGCCGCGGCAGCCGCGGCGAGACGCGCGGGGCGCGACGGACGCGGCGGCTGCGCAGGAGGCGAGAGACGCGCGGGACGCGAAGGACGCGACAGACGCGCGGGACGCGACGAACAGCGTCCCGCGACACCACGTTCTGGGAACAGGGGGAGCATCGGCATCGGGCTGGTTCGATTAGCTAGACGCACGCCTGCGGCTGCTGTTACGGGCCGGTCACGCAGGCGCGGCACCGACTCGGGTCTCGGAACTTGACAGACACAAGTATAATCGGCTCATGATCACAGCGTGCGGCCGCGTCCTCCTTCTCACCGGGCTCCTCCTTGCGGAGGAGCGATTGGAGCGTGGGCTGGAGTCCTAGCGGACCACCGCAGTCAAGTTGCAGCGGCGCCTCCCACGCGGGAGGCGCTTTTCGTTGCAATCCGCCGGGTGGATCGGCCGCCAGGAGCGGCGCCGCCACGAGAACAGGAGAAAAGCGAGAAGTGGGGCTTACGACACGATAGCGAACGGACGAGACGAGGTCCGCAGCGCGGACTACAAGCCTGCTGAGATCGAGCCGAGCTGGCGGGAGCGCTGGTCCAAGGCCGGGCTGACCCGCACGACCGAGCGCGGCTCGGGTCGGCCGAAGCACTACGTGCTCGAGTTCTTCCCCTATCCGTCCGGCGAGGGCTTGAGCGTCGGGCACGTCCGCAACTACGTCATCGGCGACGTCGTCGCGCGCTACAAGCGCATGCGTGGCTTCGACGTGCTGCACCCCATGGGTTGGGACGCCTTCGGGCTGCCCGCCGAGAACGAGGCCCGCAATCGCGGCCGGCACCCGCGGCTGACGACGCGTCAGTACGCCGCCAACTACAGGCGGCAGATGGACCTGGTGGGCGTGGGCTACGACTGGTCACGAGAGGTGTTCTCGAGCGACCCCGAGTACTACCGCTGGACGCAGTGGCTGTTCCTGCTGCTGCACGAGCGCGGCCTGGCCTACCGCGGCGTGAGCCGCCAATGGTGGTGCTCCGAGTGCCAGACGGTGCTCGCCAACGAGCAAGTGAGGCAGACGCCGGATGGCCCCGAGTGCTGGCGCGGGCACGCGGCGGTGTCTCGGCGCACCGTTGACCAGTGGTTCCTGCGGATCACGGAGTACGCCGATCGGCTGCTGACCGACCTGGACGGATTGGACTGGCCTGACGGGATCGTGGCCATGCAGCGCCACTGGATAGGGCGCAGCGAGGGCATCGAGGTCGACTTCGTGGTCGAGGCGGACAGAGCAGCCGGCCACGGCCTCGGCCCGACCCCTGGTCGGCACGGGCCAAGGGGCGACGAGGCGGCCACCGGTTCCGCCGGAGCCGGGTCCGACATGCAGCCGGACGTGATCAGCGTGTTCACCACTCGGCCCGACACGCTGTTCGGCGTTACTGCGCTGGTGCTGGCGCCCGAGCACCCCGCCGTGCTGCGCTTGTCGGCGCCAGGACGACGCGCGGCGGTGGCCGACTATGCGGCAGCCGCGGCGCGCCGCAGCGAGATGGACCGCCGCACGGACGACCGGCCCAAGTCCGGTGCCTACACGGGCGTGATGGCGGTGCATCCGCTGACGGGGGAGAGGCTGCCCGTGTGGGTCGCCGACTACGTGTTGCCTGACTACGGGACGGGCGCCGTGATGCTCGTTCCCGCCCACGACCACCGCGACGCGGCCTTCGCCGCTGCGTTCGGCCTGCCTTCACGTAGCGTCGTCGAGAGCGACGATGACATGACATCGCCTGGCGTCCTGCGCGACAGCGGGCCGTACACCGGGATGGGCTCAGAGGCCGGAGGGCAAGCCATCACCGAGGCGCTGTCGTCCCGGGGCGCCGGGCGCCGGACGACGACGTATCGGATGCGCGACTGGTCCATCGGCCGACAGCGATTCTGGGGCGCGCCCATTCCGATCGTGCACTGCCCGGCCTGTGGTGAGGTGCCGGTTCCGGAGGCCGACCTGCCTGTGTTGCTGCCCGACGTGACGGATGTCCCGGTGCCGGGTGTGAATGCCGCCGGAGCGCCGGTGTCGCCGCTGGCCGCCATCCGTGGCTTCGTCGAGACGACGTGCCCGGCGTGCGGCGCGGCGGCCCGACGCGAGACCGACACCATGGACGGCTTCGCTTGCTCCTCGTGGTACTTCCTGCGCTTCGCCAGCCCCCACTGCGCCTCGGCACCGTTCGACTCCGCCGCGGTCCAGCAGTGGCTGCCCGTTGACCTGTACATCGGCGGTGCCGAGCACGCGGTCATGCACCTGCTGTACGCCCGCTTCTGGACCAAGGTGCTGTTCGATGCCGGGCTGATCGGCTTCGACGAGCCGTTCTCGCGCCTGCGCAACCAGGGGATGATCCTCGACGAGACAGGCGCGAAGATGTCCAAGAGCCGCCCTGAGCACCTGGTGACGCCCGACGCGGCGGTCGCCGCGCACGGCGCGGACGCGCTGCGCGCCTACGAGCTGTTCGTAGCCCCCTTCGACCAGGACGTGGCCTGGAGCGAGAGCGGGGTCAGCGGCACGGCGCGGTGGCTGCGGCGCATCTGGCGCCTGGCGCTGGCTGAGACGCGAGCCGAGGCGCCTGCCGAGCCACCGTCCGAGCTGCTGACTGAGCCGCCGGCTGACCCAGCGGCGCCCTCGCGCGCGAGTGCGGACGCGGACGCGGACGCGCTGCGTCGAGCCACACACAGCGCGGCCCGCGATGTCACGGACGCGCTGGAGGGCTTCCGGTTCAACGTGGCTGTCGCGCGACTGATGGAGCTGACCAACGAGATGGTGACCGCGCAGCGCAACGCCCTCGATGCCGCCGAGTGGGCGGCGGCGGTCGACGCGCTGCTGCGCATGCTGGCGCCGATTGCGCCGCACATCGCCGAAGAGCTGTGGTCGCGACGTGGCGGTGAGGGCTCGGTTCACGAACAGTCGTGGCCAGAGGTCGACCCGTTCCAGGCGGCTAGCGAGACCTTCGAGATGGTAGTCCAGGTCGACGGCAAGGTGCGCGACAGGCTGGTGATGCCTAGCGGCGTCAGCGAGAGCGACGCTGTCGCGGCGACCCTGGCGCGTCCGGCGGTGGTTCGTGCGCTGGGTGGCGCGGAACCGACGCGAGTGGTATTCGTCCCGGGCCGGCTCGTCAACGTGGTGCCCTAGGCTTGCCAGCACGCACGCGACGCGCAGCAAGGAGGTCTGGCAAAGGTGATCTGCGGCAGCGCGGAAGAGATGATCGGCGGCACGCCGCTGCTTCGGCTGGGGCGCTACGCGCCGGACGGCGAGGTGTTTGCCAAGTGCGAGCTAATGAACCCGATCAGCCTCAAGGACCGCGTGGTCCGTCAGATCCTGGCCGATGCCGAGCGGGACGGGCTGATTGGCCCCGGCAGCACGGTCATCGAGGCGACGAGCGGCAACACGGGCATGGCAGTTGCCTTTCTGTCGGCGATCAAGGGCTATCGAGCCATCCTCGTCATGTCCGAGATCCAGAGCGTCGAGCGGCGCCAGGTTCTGGCGGCGTTCGGCGCGGAGCTGGTGCTCACGCCAGCGTCGGAGGGTACGAAGGGCGCCCGGGCCAAGCTCAAGGAGATCCTCGCAGAGCACCCCGACTACTTCTACGTCGGCCAGCACCAGAGCCCGTCAAATCAGCTCGCGCACTACCTGACCACGGGGCCCGAGATCTGGCGAGACACCAACGGCCGAGTGGGGGTCCTTGTCGCGGCTCTGGGAACGGGCGGCACCGTGTGCGGCGCGGGCAGGTACCTGAAGGAGCAGAACCGCGACGTCAAGCTCGTTGCGGTCGAGCCCTCCGAGTCGCCCTTCATCTCCCAGGGGATCTTCCGCCCACACCGCATGATGGGCACGGCGCCGGGCTTCGTGCCCGAGACGCTGGATCGAGAGATCATCGACGAGATCTTCCTAGTGAGCGAGGACGAGGCCTTCGGCGCCTGCCGTGAGTTGGCGTGCAGCGAGGGCGTGCTTGTGGGCATCTCGTCGGGCGCTGCCGCGCACGCCGCCCGCGAGCTGGCGCGCCGCCCGGAGCATCGCGGCGCGGTCGTCGTGTGCGTGTTTGCCGACACGGGTCAGCGCTACCTCAGCGTCGACGGTCTCTTCACCGGCGGTCAGTAGCGGCTGCCCGCGAGGGCTAGGGGATGGACAGGATCTCCGGTCCGTCCTCCGTGATGGCGAGCGTGTGCTCGAACTGCGCCGACAGCTGGCCGTCGGCGGTCACGACGGTCCAGCCGTCGTCGAGCATCTCCCAATCGCCGGTGCCGACGTTGATCATCGGCTCGATGGTGAACGTCATGCCCGGCTTGATCACCGGCCCGTGGTTCGCCGGCCCTACGTGCGCCACCGACGGCGGCTCGTGGAGCTGGCGGCCGATCCCATGTCCGCCCCATACGCGCACGACGTTGAATCCGTTGCCCTCGGCGTGGGCTTGGATGGCAGCACCGATCGCGCCCAGCTGCCGGCCGGGCTGCGCGGCGGCGATGCCCAGATCGAGACACTCACGCGTCACGTCGAGGAGCCGTCGCGCCTCGCTGGACACCCGGCCGACCGGGAACGTGATGCACGCGTCGCCACAGAAGCCGTTCAGCCTCAGCCCGATGTCGATGCCCACGATGTCGCCCTCACGAAGGGCGCGGCCGTCTGGGATGCCGTGGCAGATCTCGGCGTTGACCGACGAGCAGATCGTCCCGGGAAACGGCGGGTGTGACGGCGGGCTGCCTTGATAGCCCTTGTACAGTGGCTTGGCACCGCTTCGCTCGATGAACTCGGTGGCCAGGTCGTCGAGGTCCCGCAGGACCGCGCCGGGCTTGATCGCCGCTTCCAGCTCCTGAAAGGTGAGCGCCACGAGGCGGCCCGCTTCGCGCAGGGCGGCGATCTCGCGCTCGTTCTTGTAGTGGATGGCCATGGCGAACCTGTCTGCGGGCGCGGCTACGGTCGGGCCATGCGCCTCACGGTCGGGCAATTGTGCGGTATCGCCGCGACCGGTCAAGTCGCCGGGTCGACGAGGCCGGGACGTCAATGCGATGACGCAAACGCTCGAAGGTGGCAGCGACCTGGTGAAGGAACCGACCGGAGGCAGCGACCCGCGATTGCGGCGAGGCTGGTTGACGCCCGCGGCGGCCGCTCCTAGACTGTCGACAGCGAGGCTGCACGGCCGGACGATTCGGTGCGCGTTGCAGCATCGCGCTGGCTCCGCGTTCTCCGCAGGGCGCCGCTTAGCGCCCGTGCTTGCCCGAGCGTCTGACCTGAAGCCAAAGGACCGAGCCGATGCTACGGACGGCGCCGACGCCCCTGCTTACCCTGTCGCTCGTCGTGGTGCTATCGGCGTGCGCCACCAGACCAACGGCCACGGCAGTCCCATTCGAGCCGGTGCCAGGGTCGTCGCCGATCCCGTCCTCGATTGCGCCGGGGGAGGCGGTGTTCTCCGCCGCGCCGCGGGCGGCGCTGCCGAGCGGCGTCGCAATCGTGTACCGCGACGCTGCCGGTCTATGGGCGGTGGAAGGGCCCAGCTCGCCGCGGCTGCTCTTCAGCGGTGCAGTGGCCGACTGGCGCGTGGCGCCAGACCGGACCGCCGTGGCGGTGATGGCCCCTAGCTCCGACGGCGTGTCGCTGGTTGTGCTCGACTGGGACTCCGGCGCGACCATGAGCGTCGTGTCTCCCGCCGACGTGCGAGACGGTCTCGGTGTCTCGGAGCCCGTCGCCGCGGCAGACGAGCCTCTGCGTGAGGTCGCGGCGATCGAGTGGCTGCCCGACTCGTCGGCGCTGCTCGTCGGCAGCGGCGTCCCGGGAGACGTGTTCGGTTCCGTGCCGGACGACCTGCTCCTGTTGGCGAACGACGGATCCCTGACGCGGCTGCTCGAGCCTGGCGAAGGCGGCGTGCCGCTGCCGTCGCCGGACGGTCGGCTTGTGGCCCTGACCGCGCCGGCCCTCGGTGAGGACAACGCGGTGATCGCGGTCGTCGATGCGGCCGGCGAGGGCCGGCGCGAGCTTATGGAGCACCCCGCCATCAGGACGGACGCGCGCCTCGCGGACGTTCGGCTGCCCAGGTGGTCGGGGGACTCGTCAGCGCTGCTGCTGGTCCTGCCAGGACGGGACGACTCCGGTCGGCCGTGGATGGGCGCTGACTGGAGCGAGATCGTGCGAGTGCCGGTGGACGGGGCGGGGATCGAACGGACCGAGATACCGGTGCGGGGCCATGCGTCGGCGCGCGGCGTGTCGTGGTCGCCCGACGGCGCGTGGATCGCGTACACGCGACCGGCGGCCGACGACGGCGGGGTGTCGAGCGGCGAGGAGTCGGGGGCCAGTCAGGAGCTCGTGATCTCGTCGTGGGACGGGCGTGACGAGACGGTCTACGCCACTGATCCGAGCCTCCGCTTCCTCGCCTGGTCGTCCGATGGTGAGAGCTTCATCTACGGCGCTGGGGACAGCCTGCTGCTTGGGCGCCGCGGCGCTGAGCCCCAGAGCTTCGGGTCACTGAGCGGGGGCGCCGTCAAAGCGGCGGCGGTTGTCGACCCCGGCCACGTCGTGCTGCTCGGAGACGAGCTGATACTGCGCGAGGCCGGCGGGACCGACGTGCCGCTCGCGGGCGAGGCGGGTCTCTTCGAGGTGCTGGTGCCGTGACTCGGGGGCGCTGCGGCGCCGCTGTGGCTTGCGGGCTGGCCCTCACGGCGGCTGCGATTGCCGCGTCGGGAGAGGCCGGCGATGCGAGTCGGCCCGCCGGCGATGCGAGTCGGCCCGCCGGCGATGTGACGCTGCCGTCGGTCTATCAATACGCGCTCGGCAACGCGGCGCCTGAGGGCGCGTTCACGCTGCCGCAGCGCCTGGCCGCCGGCCGTGGTGGTGAGGTGCTGCTGACGGATGCGGCCAGCCATCGGGTGCAGGTGCACGATGCCAGCGGCGCGTTCGTTCGCTCGTGGGGCTCCTTCGGCACGGCCGAGGGCAAGTTCTCGTTCCCTGACGGGATCGCCGTCGACGCTGCCGGGCGGGTCGTCGTGGCGGACAGGGGCAATGAGCGAGTTCAGGTGTTCGACGGCACGGGGCGCATGCTGGACGTGTGGCGCGAGTACGACGATCCCGAGCACCCAGGACGCGCCAGGCCGCTGCGACCTACGGACGTCGCGGCGGCACCGGGTGGCGACATCCTGGTCGCCGACTGGTACGACAGCCGGGTGCTGAGGTTCAGCGCGTCCGGCACCCTGGTGTCCTCGTGGGGCGGCGGTGGGACCGAGCCCGGGCGGTTCGTCCGGCGTGGGCGGTGTCACGAGCGTCCCGTGCTT
>JBJYWW010000051.1:0-3755 GCA_046259645.1 Anaerolineae bacterium | reverse complement strand
GCCGCCGCGATCTCGTCCTCGGCCTGGAACGTCCGCACGTCGAAGTTCTTCATCCGCGCCAGGTACTCGAGCACGGCGCTCGCCGGTGTGATCGGGTAGCCCCCGTAGAACAGCGGCTTGCCCGTGACCTCGGAGGCGGCGACGAGGCCCATCGCCAGCGCCTCGTTGCCGGTTATCTGGCGGTAGGTGCCGGGCTCCATGGTGGCGGGCCGCACCGTGAAGCGCGACTGGAACGCCCGGTAGGTCTGGCCGAAGTTGTAGCCGGCCGTGAGCGCCCGCCTGTTCGCCTCCTCGATGGGCGGGCGACGGCCGAACTTCGCCTTGTTCCACTCGAGCGTCGCGTCGAGAGGCCTGTCGAACAGCCAGAACATGAGGCCCAAGGCGAAGAAGTTCTGCGAACGCGCCTTCTCCTTGTTCGTGAGGCCTTCGACGTCGTCCACCGCCGACTCGTTCAGCTTGGAGATAGGCACGTTGATGAGCTGGTAGCCGTTCAGCGTCCCGTCCTCCAGCGGGCTCGTCTCGTAGCCCGCCTTCTTCAGGTTCACGGGCGTGAACGCGTCGCTGTTGGTGATGATGATCCCGCCCGGCTCGACGTCCGGCAGGTTGGCGGCCAGCGCGGCCGGGTTCATGGCCACCAGCACGTTGGGCGAGTCGCCCGGCGTGAAGATGTCCTGACCGGAGTAGTGTACCTGGAAACCGGAGACGCCCGCGATCGAGCCGGCGGGAGCCCTGATCTCGGCGGGGAAGTCGGGCAGCGTGCTCACGTCGTTGCCGAGGAGGGCCGACGTGCGCGTGAACTGCGAGCCCGTGAGCTGCATCCCGTCGCCGGAGTCACCGGCGAAGCGGATTATCACGTCCGCCAGCTCTATCTTGCCCCGCTTCTCGGCTTCGGCCGGCCGCTCGTGCGTGGTGTCGCTTAGGATTGACATCGGGTGACCCTGTTCCGGCGCGCCACGACGCCCAGGCCGGCGGCGCGCCGCATTGTATGATCGTTGTCAGTCATTCAGACCGATAATACTACCAGCTTTTCGCGTCGCGCCTCGAAGAGCGGCACCCGCCGCTGTCACGGCGGCGTGCCGTTGACGTTTGTCATCGGCGGGGATACGATCCCCGCCTCGGGTGCGGCGCCGCCGCGGCCCCACGATGGACTGACAGCCTCAGCCACAGGGAGAGTGACATGACAGGTCTCAGTCGGCGCGCGCTTAGCGTCGCCGTTGCCGCCGTGCTCGTGCTCGCGCTAGTCGGCACGACCTCGGTTCTGGGCTACTTCGACGCCGCCACGGAGCCCGCCCCGCCCGTGCACCGCTACATTGTCCAGCTCGACGACCCGCCCCTCGCCCAGTACGAGGGCACGATCGGCAAGCTGGCGCCCACCGCCGCGTACGTCGTCGGCGACGTGCACCTGCGGGTCGACACTCCGGCCGCCAGAGCCTACCTGGCATACCTCGACGCCGAGCAGGAGCTCGCGGAGGCGAAGGTCCGGGTGATCGCCCCCAATGCGCGCTTCGATTGGAGCTTCCGCTACGTCTTCAACGGCTTCGCCGCGACGCTCACCGCCGAGCAGGCGCGGCTGGTGATGCGCATGGACGAGGTGCGCGGCGTCACGATCGAGGAGAAGCTGGACCCCGAGCTGGACTCGTCGCTGCCGCTGGTGGGCGCCGCCGACGCCTTCGAGCAGGTCGGCGGCATCGAGGAGGCCGGCCTCGGCGCGCGCGTGGCCATCGTGGACGGCGGCATCGACATATCCCACACGATGTTCAGCGACCAAGGAATGCTTCCCGCGCCCGAGGGCTTCCCGACGGCCACGATGCACCTGCGCGACGGCTCGGTCACGCCGTACTCCAACCCAGAAGCTTATGTCAACAACAAGCTAATCGGCGCTCGCATCTTCGTGTCGCCCGAGACCTACAACTCCCTCGAGGAGCCCACCCAAGCCATGACGACCTTCGTGCCCACCGGCACCGGGCATGGCATGCACGTGGCCGGCATAGCGGCCGGTCGGCACGGCACCTACGACGCGTACCAGAACGGCGTGACCGTGCCCATCACGCTGTCCGGCGTAGCGCCAATGGCTCACGTGTTCAACTACAAAGCCAACTACGCCGCGTCGCCCGAGTATATCGCCATGCTCGACCAGATGGTCGTCGACGAGATCGACGCCCTCAACCTGTCGCAGGGCCACGTGGTCTGGCTGATCGACCGCCCCGAGACGCACGCGCTGTCGCAGGCCTTCGGCGGCGCCCACGACGCAGGGATCGTCGTCGTGGCCTCCTCCGGCAACGCCGGGGCGAACGGCCTGACGTCGCTGTCGGCGGCGTTCAAGTACTCCGAGAAGGTGATCGCCGTCGGCAACACGTCGACCACCGGGTCCTGGGACGTGGAGTTTACCATCACGGGCGAGGGGCGCCCGGCGGACGAGATCGTCGCGGCGCCTCGAAGCATCTTCACCTTCACCGAGCCAGTATCGGGCGAGTTGATCTTCGTGGACGACGGCTGCACCGAGAACGCCGACGCGGCCGGCAAGATCGCGGTGGCGATCAGGTACCAGGACGGTGGCTGGTACGGCTCGTGCTCCTACGAACAGCGCGCGCTAGCCATGGCCGCCAGCGGGGCGACGGCGATCGTCTACTACTACGACGACCGCTATCTCGGCGGTCCCACGGCGTCGGCGTTCCCGATCCCGGCGATCGCCGTCGGGACTCACGGCGGCACTGAGCTGATCGAGTGGCTCCAGTCCGGGCCGGTCGACGCCGCGGGCGAGATCGGCTACGAGGTGCGCCGCGGCCACTCGGACGTCGCCGATCTGCTCAGCGGCAGCTCGAGCACCGGCCCCGGGCTGGACTGGCAGCTCAAGCCCGACATCAGCGCCCCGGGCGGGTCCATCTTATCCGCCGTGTTCGCGAGCGTCGACGGCGTGCGCACTCCCAGCGTGGGCGCGATGTCCGGCACGAGCATGGCCTCGCCGCACGTCGCCGGCGCCGCCACGCTGCTGCGGTCGGCGCACCCCGACTGGACCAGCGAGCAGGTGCGCACGACGCTGATCAACACGTCCAAGCGCAGCGTGATGATCGGCCCGAGCGAGGACGACCGACGCGAGGCGGCGCCTTACGAGAGCGGTCCCGGGCGTCTCGACCTGGTCCATGCACTCGACCCGGGCGCGTTCGTCGCGCCGCCGAAGGCCAGCTTCGGCGAGATCACGGCGGGCGACTCAGCTGCTCTCACGTTCGAGGTGACCAGCGCAAGCGCCGAGGAGGAGCAATTCCACCTGTCCGTCGACGCGATCACCGGCACCTCGCCCGCCGTCGACATGCGCAGCCTGGTGCTGGCACCCGGCGAGACCAAGTCGTTCACGCTGACCCTCGACACCAGGGCCATGGTGTCGGGCGGCGAGCTCTGGGGTGACGTGATGCTAGTCCGCGAGGGCGTCGCGCAGTCGCTGCGAGTGGCGTACTACGCGTTCGTCGACGTCCCGGAGGAGCACAAGGACGTTATGGTGGTCAACTGGACGTGGGGCGACACCGAGGACTACTCGAGCTACTACACGCAGACGCTCGAGGAGCTGGGCCTGACCTACGACCTGTGGACCATCGACGAGGGGCCGGAGGCCATCACCAACACCCGCCGACATCCCACGTTGGCCGAGATGAAGCTGTACGACCTGGTGGTGGTGAACCAGAATGAGAGCGCGTACGCGCTCCAGGAGCCGCTCCCCGGGCAGTACCAGTACCTCAATTACCTCCTGTCAGGCGGCGACA
>JBJYWW010000050.1:0-10196 GCA_046259645.1 Anaerolineae bacterium | reverse complement strand
TGGTCGGTAGTGGTCTGCCGCGGGAGCACCTGGCGCCCGATGCCCCCGCCACCGTAGAAGACGTGCACAGTCCCCTGCTGACTGCCCAGGAACTCCTGCCGCGGCGCTCCTACCATCAGGTCGCCGAAACCTTCGCCGGTCACGTCGCCTACGCCCGCGACCGAGTACCCCAGGTTGGCGTACGCCGTGTCGCTCTCATACACCCAGTCGCCGCCGCTGTAGCTGACCGGCCCCCATGCGGAGCCATAGTACACCCGCACCTGACCCTCCGCGAGCTCGCCGTTGGTCCAGCCCGGGGCGCCGACCGCGATGTCGGCGAAGCCGTCGCCGTCTAGGTCGCCGGCAGGCGAGACGGACCAGCCGAAGGCCGACAGCGACAACCCGCCGACGTCAGCCCAGCAAGCGGTCGACGCGAGTCCCGCCGGCGACCCGCAGTAGGCCCACGCGGCGCCCTCGTTGCTTTGCGAGCCGGTCTGCAGCGGCGCGCCGATGACGACGTCGCTGTAGCCGTCGCCATTCACGTCGCCGGCGCTCGACACGCTGTATCCGAACAAGGCCGTCGATTGCGATCCGGCCTTGACCCAATCGACGCCTGCTGTGCCAAGGCCGGACGACGATCCGTGCCAGGTCGCGGCGAAGTAGGCGCCGCCTGCGATCAAGTCGCTGAAACCATCCCGGTTGACGTCGCCGGCGCTGGCGACGCTGTTGCCGAGCGATGCGTCGTCCGTGTCGCCGTCTTCCCGCCAGTCGCTGTTGGCCGGCGTACCGGGGTCGCCGAGGCCGGCGTTGGAGCCGTGCCACACGAAGACAGCGCCTTCGTCCATCTCCGGGAAGTCGAAGTCCTTGGCCCCTACAGCCACGTCGGCGTAGCCGTCGCCGTTGACGTCGCCGGCCGATGCCACGGCGCCCCCGAAGCCGGAGTCCGCTTGATCGCCCTGCGCAGACCAATTGGCGAGGGCAACCGTGCCGGCGTCGCCCTGGAGGCCGGTGGACCAGCCGTGCCACACGAACGCCGCCCCTTCGTCCGACTGACCCGAGTCGTACTCTGGCGCACCGACGATCACGTCCGAGTAGCCGTCGCCGTTCACGTCGCCAGCCGAAGCCACGGACGTGCCGAAGGCGGCGCCAGCCTGCCCGCCAAGGGCCCGCCATATCGGCAGGACGCTCACGGAGCCGATCGGGCCCTCGGCCGAGCCGTGGTATACCATGGCCATGCCCTCGTCCGGGTAGCCGCTGTCGTAGCCCGGAGCGCCGGCGATGACGTCGGCGTATCCGTCGCCGTTGACGTCACCGGCGGACGCGACGGAGAAGCCGAGGTCAGCGCCCTCCTGCCCGATGTTCCGGTACCAGTCGGGCTCGTCAGCCAACTCGCCCGGACCTCCGTAGTACAGGAAGGCGGCGCCCTCTTCCGTTTCTACCTGCGTAAGGCCCGGCGCACCGACTATCACATCCGAGTACCCGTCGCCGTTCACGTCGCCGGCCGTGGCCACTCGCGCGCCGTAGTCCGTGCCCGATGGGCCGTACCCAGTCCAGTCGGCGTTGGAGGTGGTGCCGAACGGACCCAGCCCGTCGGCGTCTCCCTGCCAGACGTATGCGCGATCTCCCAGCTGCTGCCCGACGAGGATGTCGCCGTAGCCGTCTCCGTTTACGTCGCCAGCGGTCGCAACACCTGAACCGAACCAGCCGCGCGCTACATCACCCTTGGCGCTCCAGGTCGGAGTGGATAGGACGCCACCCGACGATCCGAGCATCAGGAACACGGCACCGGTCTCCTCGGGGGTCACTCCGAACCACGGCGCCCCAATGAGGACGTCCGAGTAGCCGTCACCGTTGACGTCGCCGGCGGTGCTGACGCCGAGGCCGGCTTGGGCGGCCTCGTCGCTTGGCCCCCACGTCATCTGCGCAGTGTCGGCGGGGACATCCGGACCGCCCAGATAGACGTAGGCGGCACCGGACGAGGAGTAGCCGCCGTAGTCGGCGAACGGGGCTCCAATCACCAGGTCGCTGTAGCCGTCGCCGTTGACGTCGCCGGCCGTGGCGACCGACGCGCCGAAGTGGTCCGCGTACTCTGTGCTGACCTCGAGCCAGGAATGGGACACCTGAAGCCCGAAGGCGGCGCCCTTGTACAGGTACACCCGGCCGTATCCGCCAGACAATTGGTCGTCTTGAGGGGCGCCGACAACCACGTCGGAGTAGCCGTCGCCGTCGACGTCGCCCGCCGTCGCGACCGAGCGCCCGAACATCTCGTAGACCTCGCTCGCGACGAGCTCGCGGTCCGCGTTGGCGAGAGTGCCGTTCGGTCCGAGGCCGCTCGCACCGCCATACCACAGGTACGCAGCGCCCTTTCTGTGCGTGCCGGGCACGCGCTCGGCGCCTGGCGCCCCGACGATCACGTCCGAGTAGCCGTCGGCGTTCACATCCCCGGCGGTCGCGACTGAGGCTCCGAAGTACGCGAACTCCACGCCCACTCCGGCGGTCCAGTCCGCGCTGGACGCAAGTCCGGTGGCCGAGCCCCGATACAGGAAGACGCGGCCCTCGTCCAGCATCCCTTCGTCGTACCCGGACGCACCAACGAGGACCTCGCTGTACCCGTCGCCGTTCACGTCGCCGGCCGTCGCGACCGACCAGCCATACCCGGACCACGCCTGGCCGCCCAGACCTGACCAGTTGTGCGCTCCACCGAGGCCGGTGACACGGGCCCGGACCTCCAGCGGTCCAGCCGCATCGTCGGTCCGGGCCTCCACCACGGCGACCGTCGCCGCCCCACCTTCGACGAGGCGAAGTGAAGCGCCGGCCGGCGATCCCATTGCGTGCGCAGCACCTTCGATCTCGTACCGCAGGACCGGCCTGCCGTCACGTTGGAACTCGAGCGCCGTCCCGCTGACCTGGTGCGCGGCAAGATCGGTGTCGAACGCGAGCCTCGCCGCAAACCGCTTGCCCTCGGAATCGGTCGTGAACGCTTCGGACGGCGCCAGGACATGCTCGATGCCATCCATCGCGTTCACGACGCGCACGTCCAATCCCGGACGGGACAAGGTTGCGGCTGCCTCGCTGGCGAACACTGCCGCGCCGCCATGCGCCGCCTCTCCGACGGCCACCGACCAGTGCCAGTCGCCCGGATCGCCGGTGCGGCTCACGACGTGAACACCGTCGGTCGACACGCCGATCCGGAGGTCGTGAGCCCGGTTGGGTGCGTGATAGCCCGGCGGCAGGCCGTTGGCTACTGGGCCCGAGCGCAGGGCGAAGTGGTACTCGCTCGAGCGGATCTGCTCCTGCGCCAGAGACAGCCAGCTGCCGATCGCCGCGCCGCCACCTTCGTGGGCGTCCGCCAGGTCGAGCGGCTGCGCGGCGAGCGGGAGCAAACAGACGAGAGAAGCGGACACACAGACGACGGCGAAGCGGGGCACCATGGCGTCATCTCCTTGTGGTCGCGCCGAGTATGCCACCACAGCGAAGGCGCCGCGAGCGGTCGACCCTCGAACACGTCGCTGGCCGTTGGGGGTCACGAGCGCCAGTACGGCTGGTGCAATCGGCGCCCGAGCCACTGTCCGAGCCGCGTGTGGTCAGACATGGCCGGGCGCTGCTTCGCGGGAACATCAACGCGAATCGTCTGTCCGCAAGATCGGTGATTGCGCGCATGGCTCTGGTGCGGCACCATCACGGCACCCTAGCCTGGCACACCCATACCACCTGGCCATCCGATCGCAGGGTAGGGATCGATGGGGATCCTGTGGTTGAGCGCGAACGGGCGCCAGCGGCAAGTTCGGGACACGCAGGTCTTCGTCGCCGCCGCGTGATTGCGCAGGCCACGACCGTGCGCGAGGCGCTGCTGTGCGCGGCCCGGGACCGCCCTGGCACTGTGGTGCTGGAGATAGCGCGCTCTGTCTCGGAAGCACAGGACTGTAAGCACAGGCAGAGAAGCCCGGCTGCACCTGCATCGCGGCTCGTCTGTCCCTCAGATAGGAGGACTGCTTATGTCGACCACTTCGTCCGGCAGACTGGCGGCGTCCCTCCTACTCGCTCTTACGGCCTCGGTTGCTGGGACCGCGGCAAGGGCTGTCGATCGGACTGGGTATGACCGCCCAGGCCAAGCGACGCCGACGGTCGACGGCGGCGTCCGGATATACGTGCCCTCGGCGAGCAATGCCGTGGTCGCCTTCCACGGGCCGGCCGGCGGCATCGCCGTGCTCGGCGACAAGGTGTACTTGGCTGAAGGGGCGCACCTGGCGGTCGTCGACGTGAGCACTCCGTCGGCACCTTCCGTGAACAGCCTCATAGGCCCCCTGGACGACCGCTGCGTCATCACCGACGTCGACGCGGACGGCGAGCACGTATACGCGAGCTGCCTCGACGAGCACGCGACGTTCGACTCGGAGGGCACGAAGACGACGGTTTTCGTGCTGAGTGCCGCGACCGACTCGCGACCCGCGGAGCTGACAGGCTCGCTGGAGCTCGACGAGTGGGCGATGCGCCTGACCGCGAGCGGACGATGGGTGTACAGCGGCGGCATCTGGTGCTCGCCGGGCACCGACTGCGCCGGGGAGCGTCGCGGCGGCATGGTCGTGAACGACGCTCGCGTTCCCACGGCTCCCGAGACGGTCGGGTTCGTCGATCTCGCCGACAGCCTAGTGTTCGCGGCGATGGTGGACGACGGCTTCCTGTATGCGGCCGGGTCGCGCCCCGTGGACGTCGTGGACGGGCCTTCATTCGTAGGCATCCTCGACCTCAAGCTACCCCAAGCACCGGCACTGGTAGCAGCCATCGACGCGGACGCCCTTGGGCCTGACGCCGGCGCATGGGGATTGGCTAGGCACGATGGGTTGCTGTACGTCCTGCCGGGGCCGTACGTATTCGATACGCGTGACCCGACGCAGCCGACCTTGCTCGCGACCATGCGCTTCGGCAGCATCCACACGCCGTGGGCCATCGAGTCGAGCGGCGAGTATCTCTACGTCTTGGGCGAGATCGACGAGCCGCACCGGTTCCAGGTCACCGAGCCGCTCGACCTCGGCACCGTACCCGGTTCTGACGTAGACGCGACGATCGTCGGGGAGCTGACCCTGCCCGAGCCGGTGGTGCTGGAGCCGTGGGACGATGCGCTGGCGGTAAGTGACGGCTATGCGTTCGTCGCGCGGGCAGATTCGGGCGGGCTGTACGTGATTGACGCCCGCGATCCGGCTGCTCCGCGAGTGGTCGGGGCGCTTGGGAACTAGCGCCGCGGAGACCGTCTCGCTGTGAGCGAAGCTACTGCTCCCGCCTACCTCGGCCTGTCGATGACGGAGCTGCGCGCTCGCGCCGACGCCGCGGTCGCGGGACTAGCCGACTGCCGCGCATGCCCGCGCGATTGCGGCGTCGACCGCCTGTCCGACCGCTGGTCGGCGTGCAAGGCCGGCCGCCATGCCGTCGTCTCAAGCTGCTTCCCGCACCTGGGCGAGGAGGATCCCCTGCGCGGCTGGCGCGGCTCGGGCACGATCTTCTTCGCCCACTGCAACTTGCGCTGCGTGTTCTGCCAGAACTGGGACATCAGCCAGGGCATCCGCCCCGCCACCGGTGCCGGAGTGACCCCGGCCGAGCTCGCGGCGCTCATGCTGCGGCTGCAGGACGACGGCTGCCACAACATCAACTTCGTGACGCCAGAGCACGTGGTTCCACAGGTGCTCGAAGCGCTGGTGGTGGCGGTCGAGAGCGGACTGCGCCTGCCGCTGGTGTACAACACCAGCGCCTACGACGCGATGGAGAGCATTCGCCTGCTCGACGGCGTGGTCGACATCTACATGCCCGACTTCAAGTGCTGGAGCGAGGAGCGCGCGCGGAAGTACCTGAAGGCCGCGGACTACCCCGACGTCGCCCGAAGTGCGATCGCCGAGATGCACCGCCAGGTGGGCTATCTGGACATCGGCCTCGACGGACTCGCCAAGCGTGGCGTGCTCCTGCGCCACCTCGTCATGCCGGGCTGGGGAGACGACACCGAGGCCATCCTGCGCTGGGTAGCCGACACGCTTGGCGCAGATACGTACGTCAACCTGATGGACCAGTACTACCCTGCGGGTGTCGTGAGCGCGGACAGGTACCCCGAGCTAGCCAGGCGTCTCGTGCGACCGGAGTTCGATGTGGCGCTGTCGACGGCGCGGGACTTGGGCCTCCGGCTCGATGGACGCGCTGCGGGAACGCTCTGGTGACCGACGGCGTCCGTGGTTTGATCGCGCGCGACGGCTCGGAGCAGCCGCGCGCCTGAGAAGCCTCCGACCCGGTCGTGTGACGCACTCCACAGGTGCGCGGTGGCTCCTCTGACTGACCTCTGTCGCGCGAAGACGTAGTCTAGGTCAGCAGCAACGATGGCTGCATCGGCCTACGGGCACAGAGAGAGGAGAGGGGCAGTGGAAGCACTGACGGCAGTAAGAACGGAGTTCGGTTTGGGTGCGGCGCGACGCATGCTGGCAATCGTCGCAGTCGCGGGAGCGATCGCGGCTGGGCTGGCCCAGGCGCCCGTCGCGGAGGCTTCGTTCGGCGACGAGGGCATCGCTGATCTGGTCATTCGCGAGGGCGACGGCAACGGCGACGTGATCGTCGAGACGCGGGAGGGCACGGCGTACCTGGGCAACGCGGCGACGAGCGAGCCGCTTCTCACCTACCGCAACGGTCGCATCTTCGTCGGTGCGCGTCCGGGGGAGCTGGAGGTCTTCAGGGTCAAGCGCGGATGCCTGCGGGCATACGCGACGGGTGGCTGCGCCCTGACGATGAAGGGCGACCGGGTACGCATGGGCCATACTGGACCGGTGCAGTACGAGTTCCGCGGCGACCAGGTGTACGTGAGCCGGTATCACGCGCTGATGAAGGCGGACACCGATCTCGAGCAGCTGAACGAGGAGACGAAGTGGATGATCGTGGCGCTGCTGGAGATGTACGTAGTGCACACGCCGTGACACTCGAGCGACGCGTCGCACGCGACAGCGCCGCCGTCAGCAGCGCCATAGCCGTTGCCGGCAGAGGGCTGGGGGCAGGCCAGCGGGCCTGACGCCCCAGCCCTCTCTCCGTCGGGCGACCCAAGGGTCGAACCAACCGTCGCCGATGGTCCGACGCGGCCGGGCGATGATATGCTTTGCATGAGACCGGGCCATAATGGAACGAGCAAGGCACGCGTTGCGGAGTCTGCCGGCGCAGATGGTCCTCACGTCCATCGCGCTTGTGCTTCTCACTGCCATAGCGGCGGGTGTGCCGTCCGCGTGGCTCGTTCGCGGCAAGGCGCAGGAACAGGCGTGGGCCCGCGTGCAGCAGGGCATGCGCGCGACGGAGGCGCTCTACGCGGCCAACCTGCGGGAGCTTACGGCGCTCGCGACGCTGACTGCCCAGCGACCTACTCTGCGCACCCTTGTCGACGGCGGGGACGCCAGCGGAACCTGGTCCTACCTGGAGGAGCTGCGCGGCGGGGCCGGGCTCGACCTGGTCGCGGTGTGCGACGGTGGCGGCAACGTGCTGTCCGCGGCGGTATCGGGCCTAGCGGTGCCGGCGGCGGGACCGGACATCGACTCGACTATCTGCCGCGCCGGCGAGTCGGCTGGGCACATCGTCTCTTACATGACCGATCAAGATGGCAGCGACCCGTCTTCGATGCCCGGCGTGTGGTTGCTGGCCGGTCGGGCCATTGACCCTTCTCCCTCGACGCCTGGGGCCACGGTCGTCGTCGGCAGTAGGATGACCGACGACGCGGCCTCGTCGCTGTTCGAGCGAACCGGGCTCGAACAATCGCTGATCCTGGACGGGAAGGTCGTGGCCACGAGCCTGCCCGGTGGGTCGCGCACGGGAGAGACGTCCGGGAACGCTGCGAGTCGCGAGACAAGTCGTCTATCTGTCGGGGGCCTGCCGTACTACGTCGGGCGCACGCCGCTCACCCAGGTTGCTCCGAGCCTCGTCGGCACCGCCGAGGGCGCTGCCGACGAAGGCGCAACCAGGGAAGTGGCGCTTCCCGTCTCAGACGTGGCCGCAGCCGAGCGGCGCCTCCTCTTGGGCTTGGCCGCCGGCATCGTCCTCGTTGCCACGGCAGGCTCCGTCCTGGCGGCGCTGCTGTCGCGTCGGATAAGCAGGCCGCTCGAGAGCTTGGTGGCGGCAGCCGAGGCCCTGCGAGAGGGCGAGCTGTCGGTGGCCGTCCCGGACGTCGGCGAGGTGCGCGAGATCTCCCTGGTGGCGCGCGCGCTCGAGGTGGCGCGGCAGGACCTGCGTCGCACGCTCGACGAGCTGCGCGAGGAGAAGACGTGGACCGATGAGCTCCTCGAGGCGATCGTCGAGGGCATCGTGACCCTCGACGACGAGGGCCGCATCACGTACATCAGCTCGGGCGCCGAGCGGATCACCGGTGCGAGGCGCGGGAACGCCCTGGGACTCCCGTGCGACGAGATCATGCGCCCGTCGGACACGGACCGGCCGCTGGCCGACGTGATGCCTCTGCCTGGCCGGCGAGCGACCATCAACGTCACCTTCGCCGATGGCCGACGGGCGACCCTGGCCGTGACGGGAGCCCACCTGATGCCGCCCGACCAGGGCAGTGACCGCACCGCGCTGGTCTTCCGCGACGTCACCGACGCCGAGTCGATGCATCGCGTGATGGGCCACTTCCTGGCCAACGTCTCGCACGAGTTCCTGACCCCGCTCACCGCGCTCGCCGCCTCCACGGAGCTGCTGCGCGACCAGGCCCCCGATCTCAGCCGGGACGAGATGCAGGAGCTCCTGATAGCGCTGCACGTCGGCATCTTGAAGCTCCACACCCTCGTGGACAACTTGCTCGAAGGGGCGAGCATCGAGGCCGGCCGCTTCGACGTGTCCGTGCAGCCCGTGACGCTGGATCAGATCGTGGCCGAGGCCGTCAGCACGATGCGCCCGCTCCTCGATCGGCAGGGCCAGAGGCTGGTCACGAGTCTGCCCGAGGAGGTGCCCGTGGTCCTTGCGGACCGGCGCCGAACGACTCAGGTGGTCGTCAACCTGCTCTCCAACGCCAGCCGCTACGGCCCGGACGAGTCGGACATCGAATTGGGCGCCGACGTGACCGGACCATCCGTGCGCGTGTACGTCGCCGACCGCGGCCCTGGAGTGCCGGCCGGCCAGCGCGACAGCGTGTTCCACAGGTTCGTGTATCGCGGTGCCGGCGACGACCGCTCGCTGTATGGCGCAGGTCTAGGTCTGTCGGTGGTGAAGGCGATCGTCGAGTCGCAGGGCGGCAAGGTCGGCGTGGAGGCCCGCGCCGGAGGCGGCGCCGAGTTCTGGTTCACGCTTCCCGTGGCAGGTGACGCATGAAGGCGCTCGTGGTCGACGATGACCGCGTGGTGGCGGATGTCGTTGCGTTCACCCTGAGGCGGGAGGGCTTCCAAGTGACGTGCGCCTTCGATGGCGAGCAAGCGCTGGCCGCGTGGTCGCGCGAGCAGCCTGACCTCGTGGTGCTCGACGTCAACCTGCCGGACATCAGCGGCTTCGAGGTCTGCAGGCGCATTCGCGAGGACGCCGATACACCTGTCCTTCTTCTGACAGTGCGGCACGAGGAGGACGATATCGTCCGCGGCCTGCAGCTCGGCGCGGACGACTACGTGACGAAGCCGTTCAGCCCACGGCAGCTTGTGGCGAGGGCGCAGGCGGTGCTTCGCCGGGCCGGCAAGGTCCCCGCTACCGCGACCCGCACGGTCGGGCCGCTGGTGCTTGACCCCAATCGACGCGTCGCGCGGCTCGCCGACGGCCCGCCAGTGTCGCTGGCGCCGCTTGAATGCCGGCTCCTGGACTACCTGATGTTGAACACGGGCCACGTCCTCACGACCGAGGCGATCATCCAGCACGTGTGGGCCTACGAGGGGGCCGACCGCGACATGCTGCGCCAGCTGGTGCACCGACTCCGGGGCAAGCTGGAGCAGCTGGCGGCTAGCGCCTCGTCCGATCCGGATGCCGCGATCGCGTCGCCGACGCCGCGCATCGAGACGGTCGCCGGCCTGGGCTACGGGCTGACCGTAGACAACTGAGGCGCTGGGCGAAACGTCACACCCCTGTCACGCGTGTGTCACACCCGATGTAACGTCCCTCCCTTACGCTGTCGGTAAGCCAGTTCGGGAGGTGCACGGATGCATTGGCCAGACAGCTCAGTTGCGTGGCCGGCGGCCGACTACACGGCAGCCGACCCGTCGCGCGTCATTCCGGGAATGCGTACGCCGGCGCTCGCCCCG
>JBJYWW010000049.1:0-2024 GCA_046259645.1 Anaerolineae bacterium | reverse complement strand
GCCCCGGCCGGCCAGCCCGGCAGCACGTCGTAGCGCACGCGAGCCCGCTCCCGCGGGAAGTTCTCCCCCCGCAGGTCGGCCACGTACAGCTCGAGCGACGACGTTGCGACCAGCCGCGACCCGTGCGCCGAGATCCACCGCGTCGGAGCCCAGTGCGGCGCGAACGGCAGCTCGCGAGGCACCGGCGCGCACGGCGAGCTAGCGTCGAAGCGCCCGAAGCCGCCGGCATCGGACACGTACAGGAACCCGTCGTGGTAGTAGGCGCCGAGCGTGCCGCCGGGCGGCCGCCACGCCGCCTCGACGCGCGCGCCGCCCGGCTCCATGGTGGCAACGACGTCGAGCCCCGGCTCGCCGCGGGCGGCGTAGACGCACGGACCGGCATCCGCCAGTCGCTGCAGCGGCCAGGTGACCTGAGCCTCGGAGCGCACCTCTGGCCAGTACCGTTCGCTCACGTCGGCACGGGTCACTACGTGGCTCCTGGCAGCCAGGAGCGCGTCCCCGACGGGCGCCAGGTCCGCCGCACCTCGCAGCACGGCGTACGTGCTCTCACCGCCAAGCAAGTCGTCCGGCTCGCCGGGATCGCTTATGTCTATCAACCGCACCGTGTTGGGCGCGGTGCCGTGTTCCTCCAGAACGTATAGGTTCGAGCCCCGCGTGAACAGGCGGCCGGCGCCCACGCCTGGCAGCGCCGCCGAAGGCTCGATGTCCCCGATGTCGCCGTCCGCGTCCGGCAGTGGCACTGCAAGCAGCCCCTCGACAGAGTCCGCCACGTAGAGCCACTCGCCGACGGCTGCCACGCCCCGCACTCGGCCGGCCGTCTCGATGCGCCCCACCATCTCGGGCGCGGTCGGATCAGCGACACTGAACAGCAAGGCGTCGTCGCCCGGCGCGATGGCGATCGTCCCAGCTAGCGCAGCGCGAGCAGAGGCGCCTTCGGTGCCGGGTAGGTCGGCGACGTGGGCCAGGTCCCCCTCTGCGTTGGAGGCGAACACCCGGACGCCTGTCTCGTCGTCGGTGGCGAGCACCCAGTGCCCAACCTCGCCGGGCGGCGCGTAGATCGTGAGCCCGCGGATCCTGCCCGATGTCTCGGCAGTGCCGCGAAGCTCCGGGGCGCTTCGGTCCGCCACGTCCAGGGCATAGAGCATGCCGGCCCCGCCGGCGTACAGCGTCCGTCCGTGCCGGGCGAGGCTCCAGACGTCTGACGCAGTGTCGATCACCTGGTGCGCCACTCGCACCATCTGCTGCTCGTCGGATATGTCGAACGCGCTGACGCCGATGCCTTCGGCTATCCACGCCGTTGTCGCATCAGCGACGACCGCGCGGGCCGATCCCCCGGTGTGACCGACGAGGCGATACTCGTACGCCGCTGGACGAACCGACGACTCGCCCTCACCCCGAGCAGCGGCGAGCGCGGCTCCGCCGGGACCACCCTCCATCGCCAGCTCGGACGCGGACCCGGAGCCTGGCGCGACCAGGCCGACGGCAACCAGCGCCACCACCGCCGTCAGCCCCACGAGCCGCGCCATCCTCGAGGCCCTCGCGCTGCCTGTTGGAGACGCCAAGTCGTGCATGACTCCGTCGCACCTCCTACCGGCCCCAGCCGGCGCTCAGTGTCCCTGTCGCCTTAATTGTATCATAACCTCGGCTGTGAGAGCGACTCTAGCGCGGCGTCGACGACTTGCCGGCTGTCAAGCCACAGCAGGCAGTCGCGGGTCGGGCATCCATCGCGGCTTCCAAGCGAGAATGCGCGATAGAGGCATGGTCTGCACGGCAGATCGAGCGCCACGACGGTGTGGCGATTGGGCGACCGGGCAGCGTGGACATCGCCCGCGCTCGGGTCCCACGGTCCCCAAGCCCGCTCGCTGGTCGGCCCGAAGACCGCGACGATCGGGGTTCCCATCGCCGTCGCCAAGTGCATAACGCCGCTGTCGTTGGAGATCAGCAGGTCAACTCTGGCCAGCACGGCGGCGAGCGTCGGCAGCGACGTGCGGTCGGTGAGGTCCAGTGCGATCCCACCGCTGGCC
>JBJYWW010000048.1:9342-16214 GCA_046259645.1 Anaerolineae bacterium | reverse complement strand
TGGCTCGGACTCGTGCTGAGAGGGCGCCGCTAAAGAGCCCTTTAACGGCCCGCTACTCCGTCAGGCTCGGGCAAGCCGGCTCCTCAGTCCGACGCGGGGCACCCGCCGCCTCAGTGCGACGTGGGGCGGCCGGCCCTCTGCTCTACCCGGGGCGGCCGGCCCTCTGTCCTACCCGGGGCAGCCGGCGTCCCCGGCGCGAACCAGCCACACCGGCCGCTCGGTCTGCCGCAGGACCTGGTCGGCCACGCTGCCGAACACCCACCGGCCCAAGCCGGACCGACCGTGGGTGCACATCACGATGAGGTCCGCCCCGTGCTCGGCGGCTGAGTCGAGAATGCCGTCCGACACACGTCCGGAGGTCACCACCTCGACGTCGATCTCGACAGGCAACCCCTCCTCCTCGAGGCGGGCCGCGATGCCCTGCAAGTACGTGGTGGCGTCAGCCGTCTGCTCCCCGAGGAACTTGGGTATCCAGCCGGATGTCTCCGGGATGCTCGTAACGTAGCTGGGTATCGTCGGCACCTGGACCAGGGTGAGGTCCGCACCGGTCGCGCGGCACAGCTCCGTCGCGCTGGCGAGAGCCTGCTCCGCCACGGTTGACCCGTCCAGCGGGACCATCACCTTGCGAAACCGGGGCTCCGGCGACTTGTCGGCGGTCTCGCGTATCGTGTAGACCGGCGCCGGAGCATGGCGAATGAGCTTGTCGCCCACGCTGCCGAACACGAACCGCTTGAAGCCGGAGTAGCCGTGTGTGGTCATAACGATCAGGTCGACACCGTGCTCGGCGACCGTGGCCAGCAAGCCCTCGGTCACAGGGTGCGGCGGCACGGCTGTTGTGACTGTCAACGCCTTGAGCTCGGGCCGGTTGACCGTTGCGGCCAGGTAATCCGCGGCCTGCTCCGTGGCCTCGTCGGTCTCGACCTCCTCGGTGACCCACACCGCGCCGCTCATCACCGGCACGACCATGGTCTCCGGCACGCGGGCCAGGACCAGCTCGGCGTCGAAGGCGTGCGCCAGCGCCGCCGCGTGCGGCAGAGCCCGCTCCGCCGTCTCTGACCCATCCAGCGGGATCATTATGGTCTTGATCACGGCTGCCACCTCCTCAGACGCCGCGCTCTTGGCAAACGCGCGACCGGAAGGACATAATGCCAGAGGTTCGGCCAGCGGCAACCGCGCCGCCAACCGCTGCCGCCGCTGCGCACGCTCGCTTATGCGTGAACGTGCGAGCGTGCCCGCGGCAGCACAGAGGTGTCCGCTGCCGGCGGTAGCGCCGGAGCGCCGGCCCCCCAACGCGCACAGGCGTGCCAGCCGTCCTCGAGAGAGGTCGCTTGCCGGCCGTCCACGCATCACAGCATAGGAGCAGACGACAATTGTTGAAGAAGAACGTTTCGGTCACGTGGCTCACCGGGATGACGTTCGACGCCGAGGTGGGCGACCATCATGTCTTCATGGATTCGTCGGGCGACAGCGGTGACAACCGCGCGCCCTCGCCGGTCCTTTTGTCCCTCGCCGCGGTCGGTGGATGCACTGCGATGGACGTGGTGTCCATCTTGCGCAAGAAGCGCCAGCCCTTCGACAGCCTGGTCGTGCACGTCGAGGCCGAGCAGGCACCAGGCCATCCCCATCGCCTGACGGATGTGGTCATGACCTACGAGGTGACGGGCGAGGGCGTCGACCCCAAGGCCGTCGCGCGGTCCGTCGACCTGTCGGAGGAGAAGTACTGCTCGGTGTCGTCCACGTTCAAGGAGCAGACGAACGTCTTGACGCGAGTGGTGGTCAACGGGGAGGAGTACGCCACGCCATAGCGGTCCGCCCCGCCCCCGCGAGGAGTGCCCCACGCCATAGCGGTCGGTCGCGCCCCCGCGAGGAGCCTGGCCTCAGTGCCTGAAGGCGAGCGGGATGTGCAGTGACCGTTGGAGGACGGTCAAGTTGCGAGAGTCGCCGGTAGCGTCAACTGACGCGCGAACGACGCCGCGACCCACGGCGGTGGCGCGCACCGTTGCCCGCGCACGCCCGTCCAGCTCCGACGGCACGACGGCCGGCGACACGCGACCAATGGTCGTCTCGAACTCGACGGCGGCCTCGGGCACCGGGTTGCCGTAGGCGTCGAACACGACCGCCTCGGCCTCGATGGCCTCGCCCACTGCGATCACGTTCTTCTCGAGCGTCAGGCTCACGTCGGCGACAGGCCCCGGGCGGAACTCGACCTCCAGCTCCTCGGTGAGAGCGCCCGCCCGGGCCACGACGAGCGCGGTGCCCGCCCGCACGGACGAGCGCAGCGTGACCGTCGTCAAGCCCGACGGCCCGGTCTTCGTCGCCGCCTCCGACAGGAGGCCGTTGTCGACCGCGAAGACGACGGCCGCGCCGCCGATCCCGTTGTCGTACTGATCGCGCAGCGTGGCCGAGATGACGGCCGTCTGGCCGCCGACCTCCAGGGATGTCGCGCTGGACTCCAGCCCGAGCTCGGCGGCCGGTCCCGGCCGCACGGTGACCACGGCGGATGCGCCTCGCTCGTCGGCTGTGATCGCCTGCACCGTGGCCGGCCCTGACTCGGTGCCCGACGTGAACGTCGTCTCGGCCACGCCGCCCGACGTACGCACCACCACCGGGTCGAGTTGCCCGAGGTCGGTGGAGAACGCGACGACAGTGTCGTCGCGGGCGGGATTGCCGTAGCGATCGGTGAGGGTCGCGCGCACCTGGCCGGTGGCGCCCCCGACCGGCACGCTCTGGGGCGCGGCCAGCGTGACCGTGTAGACCGCCCCGGACAGGACCACGACCTCGGCCGCCGACTCGTTGTCGCGCGGCGTCACCTCGGCCGCCGTGTCCGACACCGCGGAGGCCAGGTTCTCGATGACGGTGCGCGAGCCCCAGCGCAGGCTGGTGTCGACCCTGAGCGCGACCGTGATGGTGCCCGATTCGGCCGGGCGCAGCCGCTCCTTGATGAACGCTAGCGGCCTGTCCGGGAGCCGTGTGAGCTGCTGGCCGGGCGATGTCTGCACGACCGGCGAGATCAGGCCGGTTGGCAGGATGTCCTCTATCAGCAGGTCGTAGACCGAGCCCGTGCTCTCGTTGGCGTACTTCAGCGTGAACGTCACGCGCTCGCCCGGCACCACCGCCGACAGCGGCCGGGCTGCCTTCTCGAGCGAGACGTCCGTCCCGGTCATGCTGACGACGGCCTCGTCGGACACCTCGCCGTGTGTGGCCCGCACCGTCGCGATGCCCATCTCGGCGGCGGCGATCAGCTTGGCCCGGGCGATGCCGCCGAGAGTCGGCGGCGACGGGTTCGACACAGTGCCGAGGGTCGTCCCCAGGTGGATCGGTGTGCCGTCCGCGGCCGGGTTGCCGAATCGATCCCACGCGGCAATCGCCAGGTCCACCGAGTCGTGGCTGTTGGCCGGCAGCGCCGTCCGTGACGGCTGCAGCCGCAGCTCCGCCGGGGCGGCCGCTGTGACGGTGAACGGCGCCGACGCGAACGCGCCCTCCGAAGTCGCGTGAACCAGCCCCGCCCCGAGCTGGTCGCCGGAGCTCAGGACTGCACTCGCCAAACCGCTGAGCGTGGTCATGTGCTCCGGGCTCACGTCGCCGAGAGTCGTTGCGAGCTCGACCAGGGTGCCGTCAGGCACTGGCCGCCCGACCAGGTCGCGCGCCTCGACCGCCACGGTGGTCGTGACGTTCCCGACCGGCAGCGTGGCGCTGCCGAGCGTCACCGTCAGCGCCTTCGGGCGGCCGGCGGTGAACGGCACGTCGAGCGAACCGGCGACCGGTCCGTTGGCGCCGAAGGCCAGCGCCCCGACATGGCTGAGGCCCACCTCGGTCGTTGACGTGAGCGCCGTGGTGGCCGCGCCGCCCGTTGTCGACACGCCGCCTCGCAGCAGGTCGAGGTTAACCTCGCCGGCCTCGATCGTGATCGTGACCGAGTGCGGTCCCGGTCCCAGCTCGCTGGCCAGCACGCGGTCCACCCACGCCTTTTCCGGCCCGCGGGTCGAGAAGGAACCGCGGTCGACGCCGTCGACCTCGGCGCGGAACGAGCCGTCATTCAGCACGGCCTGGCCGTAGCGCGCGAGCACCGCCGAGGCCTCGAACGTCCAGGCGATCCAAGCGCCGGGATCGTACGACCGCACGTAGCCGGTGCCGCTGTACGGCCCAAAGACGAAGCTGTCGAACACGCCCCACTCGCCGGAGCGCGGCAAGTCCGCGGTGTCGCTCTCGGCCTCGACGAGCAGCCCGGGCTCCGCCAAGCTGCCCGCGCTCGTCTCGAGCGCGACGAGCGTGCCGTCGGCGACGCCCCGACCGGCCGCGTCGAGGCAGTTGACCGTCACGTCGCCCGTCGACTCGCCGTCGGCGACCAGGTCGGGCGGGTCGGACTCGAGCCGCAGCTCGTGCGGCGCGCCGAGCGCCGGGACGTACGACACCAGTCCAAGCACCACGCTGTCGGGGCGATGGTGGACGCGCTCCTCGATCGCGGGCGCATAGGCCGCGCCCCAGTCGTTGTACGTGGCGTCGACGTCGGCCGTGCTCACCGCCGAGCCCGTGTCGTTGCGCAGCACCAGGTCGCCGCCGTCGTTGCCGCTGATCACGTTGCCGAGCTCGGGTGCGCCACCGATCACCACGTCGCCGGTGCCCGCCGAGGCGGGGCTCTTCTCGACGATCAGCACGCCCTCCTCGTTGCCAGTGAACGAGCTCGAGGCGACCCTGGCCCGCGGGACGTCGACTAGCGCCAGGCCGGGACCGGCGCCGCCGCTTGCCACCACGCCCGAGATCTCGATCGTCCCGGCGATCGCGGTGGCATACACGCCTGCACCGACGGACTCTGTGCCTGTCGGGCGCCGCGTTGCGTCGATGGCGACGTTGCCGACCGCCGCGACTGGGGGACCGCCCTCGGCCTCGACGCCGCCATCAGGCTCGCCCGATGAGCCGGTCTCGCCGATGCCCACCACCGCCACGGCGCCGAGCACCTCGTTCCCGGGGGCGCCACCGGCGCCCGTCACGCTCCCGCCGCGCACTTGTACGTACGTCAAGGTCCCGCCGACGCCCGAGACCAGCACTCCTTCGCGTCCCGCCCCCATGACCTCGTTGTCGATTACGGCGATGTCCTCGCCCAGCCCGGACAGGCCCGTGCCGACGAGGGGCCGGACCTCGATCCCGCGACCGTCGGGTGCCGTGATCGTATTGCGCTCCACGCGATGGCCGCCGCCGTGCACCAGCAGGCGCACGCCCGCGCCAACGGGCGTGGTGATAGCGCTGTCCGCCACCAACGCCCGGTTGCCGCCGGCGATCTCGACTCGGCCACCGTTGGACGCGATGCGCTCAACCGACAGGTCGTCGGCCCAAACGGCGGTCACGGCCAGATCGGTCGCGACGAAGGCGCAGTCCGCGACAAGGGTGCCGCTGATCGTCGTGTCGTGCGTCGAAGGGGGCAGGCCGAACGGCACGGGCACCGGGTCGCCGGATCGCCGGCCCACGAGGGCGACGCCGGCCGCCGACGACTCGAGCCGCACACCTGTCACGCGCAGGCCGGTGATGTCCGTGCTCCGCGCGTCGACCGTAAGCGCGGCGTGGCCCGAGTCGGCCGCCGACCAGACTGCCTCGTCATCGGCCGGTGGGCTGGCGACGCTACCGACGCCGGGGCCCTCGAAGGCCAGCGCCTTGTCGACTACGAGCACCGTCTCGGTGTAGCGCCCTGCGGCCAGGCTCAGGATGTCGCCGGAGTCGGCGGCATCGACCGCGCCCTGGATCGACTGGTAGCACGGGCGCTGCCCGTCGCACCCCACGTCGTCGTCGACGTAGCGCACGGTCTGGGCGTGCACCGGCGACGGGACAACGAACAGGGGCAGCGTCCCGAGAAGGGCCAGCGCCACGGCGCAGGCCGCGGTCGCGCCAAGCGCCGCGGCGGACCTCCCGGCCCGCGGCGGCGCTGTCGCGCCTGCGTCTCGCTGTCGCGGCCAGCGGCCGCGGTCCCGCCGATGGCGGATGACCATCGGTTCGAGTGCCCCCTGCGTCATGCGATTCGGTGGCCGGCCCGCGAGGTGCTGCTCGCTACCGCCGGTGGGCGGCCGCTCGATGGACGGACCTCGAGCCGCCTCTGCAGCGCCCTATGGGCAGTACTTCACCTCCAGGTCGTCGAGCGCCATCCAGACGCGTCCGCCCAGCCCGTCGTTCACGACGGTGCTGTAAAGCCACAACGTGCTGCCGCGGTACTCCGTCACGTCGATCGTGAGCGTGCGCCGCTGCCACTCGTTGGCGTCCACGCGCTCGCCGAAGACGTAGGCGATCGGCGAGTGCTGACCCGACAGGTTGTCGTCGGGGTCGATGTCGTAGACCAGCATCAGCTGCCGATCCGCGCCACCACCCGGCTGCGCGGCCTGGTAGGTCCAGGCGCTGACAGTCATGGTGGTCGCGTCGCCCGGCACGGCAGCGGCCTGCCAGATCGTGGAGTACGAGAACTGGTTGGGCTCGTTGGAGAGGATGCCCAGCAGCATGCTGCGGTCCCCGCTGTGCGACATGTGATCTATGTACCGTGGCGTCCGGCCGCCACGCAGCGTCCACGCGCCGTCGCGCTCGAAGCCGGGGTTGAGCAGCGGCCGCACGCAGCCGTCGGGTGTCGAGACCGGCGTCACCGTCGGTGGCGGTGACGTCGCGGTAGCCGGCTCCGTCGCCGTCGGCGGCACTATGGTCGACGTCGGCGACACCTCGGTGGCCGTTGCCTCCTCGGTGGGCGTCGGGCCCTCAGTGGCCGTGGGCGGCACTTCGGTCGGCGTCGGCGGGGTCGCGGTCGCCGTGCCCACCGGCGTCGGCGCGGGCAGCAGCCCGAAGCTCTGCCGCGGGCTGGCCGTGAGATCGTCCCATGCGATCTGGCGCACCTCGGTGACGAA
>JBJYWW010000048.1:0-9332 GCA_046259645.1 Anaerolineae bacterium | reverse complement strand
GCTCGTCGCCGAGCCGCACCCCGGGGCACGCACGTGACGAAGCCCGCCGCCGACACAGTGATCTCGACGGTGCAGCCCGGCCCGAAGTACGCGGCCGGCAGCACCAATCGGTACCAACCATCCGGTCCGGTGAAGACCTGGAACGCCTGATGCGGCGTTTGGCACGGCGGCACGACCACGAGCGCGCCGGGGATCGGTGCCGTGCGCCCGATTGCCCCGTTGTAGACCTGACCGTTCAGCGCGATGTCGCCTGGGCCGAGGGTCGGCGTCGGCGGCACGGTGGTGGCAGTCGCGCTCGCAGTGCCCGTCGCCGTCGGCTCGGGCGTGTCAGTCGGCTCTGGCGTGCCGCTCGGCTCAGCCGTGTCGGTCGGCTCGGGAGTACCGCTAGGCTCGGATGTGTCCGTCGGCTCGGGCGTGGCCGACGCCGTCGGCGTCATCGTCGGCGTGTACGTCATCGTTGGTGTGAGCGTGAACGTAGGTGTGCTGGTCGGCAACGGCGTGTTCGTGGGCAACGGGGTGTTGGTCGGCAACGGGGTGTTGGTCGGGACCGGCGTGTTCGTCGATGTCGGCAGCGGAGTGCCCGTCGGCGGCGGCTTGACGTCGACGTACGCCCCGTACTGCGTGGTGTGGATCGCCGTCGAGAGCTCGTCGGCGACCTGTGCCGACAGGAAGTCCACCTCCGTCTCGCCGAAGCCGCGAGCCCTGATGCGGAAGTGCGCGACTGCGCCGGTGCCGTCGACCGGTGGGCCGCTGAGGAGCGTGAAGGCATAGCGAATGGTGCCGGCGACGTTGTCGGCGCTGTTGTCGGCGATGAAGAGCCGCGACGGGTCCGGGAAGTCACCGGGAGTTATCTGCACCCCGGCGACGGCCGGGTTCTCATCGAGGATCTCCAGGCGCGACGGATCGAAGCCGATCACGAACGACGTGCCGAACATGTCGTCGACGTCGTTGAGGAATACCGAGAGCGTCCGGATCTCGCCCATCTGCATCGTGCTGAACTGCGGCTCGATGGACAGCGTCGTCCTCAGCGCGTGGCGCTGCGAGATGTATGGCAGGAATGCCGTACTCGGGCCGGTGGGCGGTGGCTTCGGAGTCGGGCTCGGTCCCGGTGTCGGTGTGGGCGGGGCCGCACCGAACCCGCCGAACTGGCTCGTGTTGCCGACGGCGTCGGTCGCGGTGGCGAACAGGAACGGGCCCTGGAACGGCAGCACCGCGTACATGATGAAGTAGCCGTTGCCGTCGGCACGGGCGCTGCCCTCGAACTTGGTGCCCTCGCCGTCGGCGTCGGAGAACACCTCCACGATGCTGTCGGGCGGCGCGATGCCGGCCGCATACGTGAGCGTTTGGTCGCCGATGATCGGCGCGGTCAGCTCGGTGTTCCCTCCGTCGACGAGCGCGATGCCGAGCCCGCCGTTGGCGGTGATGCGGTTGTGCCGGATCGTGTGCCGGATCGTGTCCGGGCCGACTACCCGTACGCCATCGCCGCCGTTGTGGGCGATCAGGTTGCCGCCGAGGATGTCGCTGCCGCCGATAAGGCTGCCCTGCGCGCCGTCGGAGATCAGCACGCCGGCGCCGCCGTTGGGCAAGGCGTCGATGCGATTGCGCGCCATGCCGATGACGTTGCGCTGGACGACCGTACCGATCGTGCCCGGCGACTGAATCCAGATGCCCTCCGCGACGTTGCCGCTGATCAGGTTGTCGGTGTTGCCGGTCAGGCCCCCGACCAGCGTGCCGGTCGCCCCGCTGCCGATGACGATCCCCTGCCCGTTGCCGAGCGCGGCCGACGCCGTGTCGTTCGTGCCGATGTAGTTGCCCTGCACGACGTTGTTGCGCGTGCCGGTGCCCACCACCGCGACGCCGTCAAGGAAGTTGGCGCTGATGATGTTACGGCTGCCGTCCTTGCCTATGATGTTGTTCTGCGCGCCCTCCTCGATAAGCACGCCGTGCGTGGCGTTGCCCATCGCCACTGTGCCGCCCGAGTTGACCCCGATGTGGCAGCCGTAGACGTAGTTTTGCGCGACGCCCTCACCGGTGAGGACCACGCCGGCGATGTTGTTCACTATCACCAGGCCCTGGCCCGGACTGCCGCCGCCGATCGTGTTGCCGGAGGCCTGGCCGGACACGATGATGCCGGCGTTGAAGTTCATCAGCTCGAGGCCCCGCACGGCGTTGTCGTCGGACGTGATGACGAGCCCGTCGAACAGGCCGCCCGACAGCCCCGCCGTCAGGATGACGCCCCGGCCGGTGGCGTCGACGATGTCCATGCCGGTGGACAGCGGGGGTAGGCTGGGGTGCGGGTCGAACTGCATTGTCCCAATGTCGCCGGGCGGCGCCCCGCCGCCGACCGGCGGCTGAACGGTGATGGTCGACGGGGTGCCGGACGGGAAGACGGTCTCGTCGAACAGGATCGTGTCGCTGGACGCGGCGCCGGGGGTGCCGGTCACCTGCGCCGCCTCGGCCGCGCTGAGTGAGCCGAGGCCGAGGTCACCGGTGGCGAGGCGCAGCGCTTCGCGCAGCGTCATGTAGTCGTCGCCGACGGAGCCGGGATCGGCCTGGCTGTTCACCACGATCGTGGCCTGTTGGATGGGAGTCGGTGTGATCGTCGCCGTCGCCGTCGCCGTGTTGGTGGCCGTGCCCGTGGCGCTGGACGTCGGAGTCGGCCCGTCGGTGGCCGTGGCGGTCGGCTCGAGCGTCGCCGTGTCGGTCGCGGTGGCCGTCGGCTCGTCGGTCTGGACCGGCGCCAGGCCGGTCGGGCCCGGGAACATGGCGGACGTGGGAGTCGGCGTGGCGGGAGTGGTCGTCGGCTCGGACCCGACCGAGCCTATCTCGACGAACGGGAACTCGACGAAGAACGTGCCCTCGTGCTGCGTGATGTGAACCTCTAAATCCGCCGTGCCGCCGATCGGGTCGAAGTCGGCTGGCCAGTCGACGGCCGCCACCTCGGTGTCCGCCGGTGTCTCGAGCCCGCAGCTTGGCTCGCCGGCGCCCGTGGTGGTGTAGCTGCGCGTGACGAAGAACTGCCGCACGTTGATGGTGACACCGGCCACGAGCGGCTCGCCCGGGTCGCGCGCGGCGTCCCGGTCGCGGTCGTCGTACGCGCTGAGGCAGACGTCGATCTTGGTCACCGTGAGGTCGATGAGCCGGTCCTCGCCCGAGTTGAAGAACTCCTGCTGGTCGGCGGTCACCCCGTTGACCTTGAACGTGAACACGTCGTTCTCGGCCGGGCCCTCGACCTCGGGCGTGGCGGGGTCGTCGCCCGGCACCTGCAGCTCGTACTCGGCGGCGCCATCAGGCGTGACGGCCACCTGAGCCGTCGCGAGCACGATGTCCCCCAGGTGGGCGCTCACTATCATGCCATGGCTCGCCGGCTCGCCGTAGTAGGTGGCGGTGCCGTGATACGCGCCGGCCTCGACGGGCGGCGCGCTAGCGGCGCTAGTCGCTCCCGCCGTCGTGCCGGCGAGAACGGCCGCGCACGCCATCGTCGCCGCCAGCGTGACAGATCGCGAACCAAGACGCAGTGATTCCTTGTGCACGGGGAACCTCCTCCCGGGCCGCTACCGACCGTGTGTGCGGGTCCTGTCAGATAGTGTACTGGATCTTAACGGTTTTGTCACCTCCACGGGCGAGCCGCCGAGCGAGCCGGCAAGCTGCTTGACGTCCCTGGTGCGGCTCTGATAGACTCCGCTTGATGCGCAGGGATGTCGCGTCGCTCGTTTGGCGCGCCGGCGGTCGACCGATGCGCACTCTGCGCTCGCCGAACCAGTGCGGTGCCGGACGCGTCCGTGCACATCTTATATATACGTGTTGACGTCTGGCTTCTTGAACCGCGACGGCCTCGTTCCGGTAGCAGTAGTAGGCTGAGTAGTCTTAGCTGGCTTGGCCTGGGCGAGGCACGCACGGCCGCGGTACGGCGCGACAGCGCGCCGGCTTGGAGGCGAACGGGCGGTGGTTGAGGATAGAGGTCGATGGACGCGCCACCTGGGTCCGCGTGACCGGGTGATGGCCGTTCGCGCTCTCGCGGTGACCGCCGTCATCGCGCTGCTGCTCGCCGATGGTTCGCCGCGGGCCGCGCTCGCGGCGCCGCAGGTCGCGGGCGGCCGATCGCCGTGCACGGTCTACCAAGAGGGCGGCACCGATCCCCGGTGGGTGACGATCGGCAACTCGCTCACCGTCCACACCACGGTCCGCTTCAGCTGCCCCCAGTGGGCGCGCCCGTCGCACCGCTATCACCTGATGGTCGTGGCCGACCTGCCGGCGCTCTCGCACAGCGGGGCCGCCGGCGAGCCGATGATGCGCTCCCTCGAGGCGCTGGCTCAGCGCCTGGCCCTGGAGCACAACGATCGCGCGCGAGCCGGTGTCGTCACGTTCAACTCGCACGCCGATACCGCGTGCCCGCTGCACGAGTCCCGCACCTCCCTGCCCGAGTGCGTCGAGGGCCTGCAGATCGACGACGGACCACCCACCGCGGACGCCGGCGCCTTGGCCAAGGGGGTGCTGGCCGGCGTCAAGGAGCTGGTGCGCGAGCGCGATCGCGCGTTGGCCGAGGACGACGACGAGCCGGTGGTCGACGAGCTGCTGATACTCGCCGCTCCGGCGGCCGACGAGGCGCCGCCCGGCTACTGCTCAGGCGTACGGGACGAGGTTCGCGAGGCTACTGACCGCGGCATCGCGGTCACGGCCGTGTGCCTCACCGCGGAGTGCCCCGAGTCCTGCTTCGCGGACTCCGTCGAGGACGCCCGGCCTTACTACGAGTGGGACGCCGTCGCCGACGACCTCGTGGAGAAGGCCTACCACACCGAGCTTCGGATCAGGAACTTCGAGTTCTTCGAGGTCCTCAACCCCGCCGTCCACCTCGACGAGAGCTCGATCGACGCCGAGGGCCGGTATCGCGACTCCGATCACAGCATCCGCTGGGCGCTCGAGGCCGCCGCGCTGGGCGAGAGCCAGAAGCTGTCGTACCGCGCCCTGCCCACCGAGGTCGGCCGCTACGACGTTCGGCTCGACGGCGCGATCATCGCCTACGACACCTGGGGCGACCGGCTCACGCACGGGATCTCGCGCTATGCCATCGAGGTGGTCGAGGACACGTTGACGCTGCCGTACTTCCTCTACATGCCGAGCGCCGAGAAGCTCAAGCCGCCCGTCCAGATCAAGACGCTGCACTCGCGACGGTAGCCGCAGCGCCAGTCGTGAGCGCGACTCACGCCCCGCCACTTCATCACGCGCAAGCTGGCCACGCCGAGCGGCGGCAGGGCGAGCCGGGGTACGTCGAACCTGGACCGGCAAGCGCTTGCTGGCGTGTCGTGCCGTAGCTAAGCTTCTGCGGATGCCACAGCTCAGCAACACCCACACCCACGAGCTGCGTCTGAGGCAAGGTGCGCTGGCCGGGGCCGCCATCGCGGCAGTCGTTGCCGTCCTCCTCGCCTCTGCCCATGGCCGCGCCGCGCCTCCGGCTGCTGCGTTCGACGAGGCGCGCTATGTCCTGCAGGACACCTGGCCACTGCCCGAGGCGCCGGCCGAGCCCATCGACCTGGCGCTGGGCGCCGACGGCACGCTGTTCGTCGCCGACGGGCGCAGCAACCAGGTGCTGGTCTACGGCGACGACGACAAGCTCGTTGACGCCTGGCCGGACCCACCGACCGGGGCTCTGCCCGGATACGTGCACGTGCCGCGGGCGATAGCCGTCGACGCGGGTCGCGAGCTGGTCTACGTGGTGTGGGCGCGCTTCCGCGACGCGCCGCCCGCGTTCGAGCCGACCGGCCTCTTCCTCGACACGCGCCGGCCCGACGGGGCGGTTCAGCGCCCCCTTCAGGCGGTGACGTTCCTCGAGAGCGCCGACGACATCGCGGTCGATGCCGCCACCGGCGACGTCTACTTCATGGGCGACGGCGGCGTGACGCATCTGCGAATGCCGGCCCGCGTGCCGATCCCCGGCTTCGCGCTGCCGAGCGGCGCGGTGCGGATAGCGGTGAGCGGCGGGGGGCTTCTTGCGGTCGCCAATGCGAGCGGTCGGCGGCTGGATCTCTACACGCTCGACGGCGCGCCGGCCGGCCGGAGGGCTCTCGGCGACCTGACGCCGCTCGCGTTGGCCGGCGATGACAGCGGCGACCTGCGGGTGCTCGTTCGGGCGGCGAGCGCGACCGACCCGGCCGCGCCGCTGGTCCTCACGGTGGACCCGTCGGGCGCGGAGGTCGACGCGTTGAGCGCCGCAGCCGTCGGCGCGCCGGTGCCGCCCGACGGCGCCTGGCCCTATGCGCTCGCGGTGAGCGGGGATCAGCTCGCGCTGTCGACCGGCTCCGCGCGCTTCCAGGTCCACCGCTTCGAGCCCGGCCGAGCGAGGAGGCCCGCCCTGATAGGTGGGCCTGTCGCCGTCTCGTACGAGCCGCGCGGCGAGGACGTGGCCGCCATCGGCGCCGGGTTGTCGCTGGCAATTGCCGAGTCAGGCGACGTGGTCGCGCTCGACGTCAAGGCGGCGCAGCTGCTCCGCTTCGACGATTCGGGCGACGCCACCCTGATGCGCGGCGTTCCGGACGGGGCGATCGACTTCGCGCTGACGGACGAAGGGGCTGCGGTCGTCACCACGGCCGACGGCCGGCTGATGCGCTTCCCGGCCGGTGGCGCCGCCGACGGTCAGCCGGTATGGGACGTCCCGTGCGACTGCGGCCTCGGCGGGCGAGTGGCTGTCGATGAGGGGCTCGTGCACGTGACGCGGACGCGGGAGCAGACGGTTGAGTCGTTCGACTTGCGCGACGGACGCGGGGACCACTGGGTGTCGCTGCCGGACGCGGTCGGGCTGTGGCCCAGCGATGTGGCGGTCGTGCGGACCGGGGCGCTCAGCAACACGTTGCTGACCGGTGACCTCGTCACCGCGCGCGTCGAAGGTTGGTCGGACCGAGGCGTGCCCGACTTCACGCTGCAGACGGGCTTGCTGTCTGGCCCGCGGCGCATGGCCGTCGGCCAGACGGCTGACGGCACCGACGTGCTGGCCGCCGTGATGGGCGACGGCAACATCGAGATGTACGCGCGCGCGAACGGCAACCTCGTCGCGCGCTGGCTGCCGCGCAAGCACGACGGGGCCGCCCTGGCACCGTCGGACATCGCGCTGGGTCGCGACGGCGAGGTCTTCGTGGCCGACTCCCGCGCCCGCGCGGTGTTCGTGTACGGCCCGGGCTCCGGCGTGCCGGCCACACCGGAGGACGACCCGCGGCCGACGGCCACGCCCTCCGACCTTTCGTGCACCATCCGCGGGGACAAGGTAGCCGGCCCCGACACCGTGGTGCTGGGCGCCTCGGCCGGAGTGACGCTGACCCTGGCCGCCGAGTGCCCCTCGAGCTCCAAGCTGATCGGGGCCGACATCGTGCTGGTGATTGACCGCTCGGGATCGATGCAGGGGGCCAAGATGGCGGCGGCTACGCTCGCCGCCCAGTCGTTCGCCGAGCTCCTCGACGTGCGGCACCACCGGATCGGCCTCGCCTCGTTCAGCTCCGACGCGTCGATCGACGTCCCGCTCACCGACAGCATCCCGGCGGTGATCGACGGCTTGGCCGAGCTGCGGCCCGACGGTGGCACCAACATGGCGGCCGCGCTGGAGAGGGCGCGTGCCAACCTGAGCGAGTTCGGCCGGCCCGAGGCACTGCCGGTGATCGTGATGCTGTCGGACGGCCAGAACAACGACCAGTTCCCCGACCCGGTGCCGGTTGCGGACGCGACGCGCGGCTGGGGGGCACAGATATACACGGTGGGCCTCGGCGCCGACGTGGACGCCGACACGCTGCGGCAGATCGCCGGCGGCGCCGGGGCGTACTTCTTCGCGCCCACGCCGAACGAGCTGTTCCCGATCTACGGGCAGATCCTCCGCATCGTGCTCTCGAGCCTGGCGGGCAACCTGACAATCGATGACGAGCTGGGCGCCGGCGTCGAGTACGTGGCCGACTCGTCCGCGCCGCCAGCCCTGGTGGCCGGGGACCGGCTGCGCTGGGGGAGGTCGATCCTGCCGTCCAGCGGGCTGACGCTGACGTACGACGTGCGGCCTCTCGCGGGTGGGTGCACTGCGGTGAACCAAAGCGCGGTCGCCGACTATACGGACGCCGACGGCGAGCGGCGCAGCTTCGAGTTCCCGGTACCGACGGTGTGCGCGATCACGGCGACCCCGACGCCGACAGCGTCGCCGACCCTGGTCGCCACCGCCACTCCGGTGCCCGCGCCCATACACCTGCCGGTGCTCTATCGGAACGGCTGCCTGCCCGGCAAGGCGCACGCCGACGTGGTGCTGCTGGTGGACACCTCGTCGAGCATGGCGGGCGACAAGCTGGGCATGGCGCAGGCGGCGGCCACCCTGTTCGTCGGGATGCTCGACTTCCCACGCGACCAGGTGGCGGTGGTCGGGTTCAGCGAGGAGCCGGAGGTTGCCGTGGGACTCACTCGCGACCTGCCCGCCGCCGAGGCGGCCATCGCCGGGCTTCGCCTCCGGTCGGGCACGCGCATCGACCAAGCGCTGTGGGAGGCTGGCCGGCTCCTGCGGGGTGCGGCGCGTGACGCGCGCAACCGCGCGGTGGTGGTGCTGATGACCGATGGCGGGCACGCGGGTCGCCGCGCGGATGCCTTGGACGTGGCGAGCGAAGTACGGGGCATGCCGGCCACCATCTACGCGATCGGGCTGGGTGGCGATGCCGATCGCGAGCTGCTCACCGAGGTCGCCGGCCACCCTGGTCGCTACTACTACGCGCCGACCGAGCGCGACCTCGCCGAGATCTACCGCCAGATAGCGGTGTCGATCCCCTGCCGCTGACACGAGCCGGCGTCGCGGGCGCGCCCGCGGTAGCGGGCGGCCGCATCGCCGAGCCGGGCGGCGCCGGCTCCAGTGGCGCGGACGCCAACCGCCGCGACGGCGCGCCCGGTTGGGCGCTCGCCGCTGACCTGGCGCGGGTGCGCGACCGCTTGAGCGACGCCCTGCGCTGGCGCAGTGCTAGCCCGGAGCGAGGCGCGGGCGGCGCGGCGGAGGCGCCGCCCCGCGGGTACTGGGCACTGTCGCGCACGATGACCTATAGCCTGCTGCTCGCGCTGCCGCTGTTCGCGCTGTACGAGCTGCTGGCTCGTCTCGTGAACCGCGGGTCGCGGGTGGCCGTGCGCAACGCCGCCGACTCGCTGCTTCGGGGCCTGTTCAGCCCCCTGGGTGCCGACGCCGAGACAGTCTTCGTCTCCGTGCTGGCCGCGGTCGCCATCGTCCTGATCGTACGCGAGCGGCGCCGCCACCCGGTGCCGATCCGCCTCGGCGTCCTCGGCGGGATGTGGCTCGAGAGCGCCGCGCTTGCGGTGGCGTTCGGGCTGGTCGT
>JBJYWW010000047.1:0-6367 GCA_046259645.1 Anaerolineae bacterium | reverse complement strand
CCCCGACGAGCTCTTCGCCGCGCACAGCTTCGTGGCCGACACCGACCTCGCGCTGCACCGAGTGGGCATCGTTGGGTTCGCGTCCTCGCCCAGCCCGTCGCCGATCGGGCTCAGCCAGGACTCGGCCGCCATCAACGGGGCAATCGACGCCCTGAGCATCAGCCCGGGGACCGACATCGCGGCCGCGATCGACGCGGCGGCCCTACTGCTCGAGGACCGGCGCGTGGACGCACTGCCCGTGGTCATCTTGATGTCCGACGGCAGCCCGAACAGCCCGTCGCCCGACCCGCGAGCCGCCGCCATCACCAGCGCCAACTTCGCCAAGCTCGACGGCATCGTGATCTACACGATCGGCCTGGGCAGCGACGCCGACTATTCGCTTATGGAGGCGCTGGCCAGTAGCCCCGACCAATACTACTACGCGCCGGACGGCGCCGACCTGACGGCGATCTACGAGGACATCGCGGTAGTCGTGGGCGCCGCGGCCCTCACGGACCTGACCCTCGAGGACGACCTATATGCGGACGTCGAGCTCTTGCCCGGGTCGGCCGCGCCGTCCGCATCGGTGTCGGGCCAGCGGCTGACCTGGCAGACCGCGGTGGTGTCGTCGGCCGGCACGTCGTGGACCTACGTCGTCACGCCGACCAAGGCGGGCAAGTACCCCACGAACGACCGCGCCGCCGCCTCGTTCACCAACGCGGACGGCTCGCCGGACGAGTTCGTGTTCCCGCAGCCCATAATCGAGGTCGTCGATCCCAACGCCAAGGACCCCTGCACCAGCTCGGATGCTTGGACCGTGATGGTCCACTCCTTCCCGGACTCGGTCGGTGTGTCTGGCGGCGGCCGACCCGGGTGCAACAACAGCTTCGACAGCGGCGACTGGTTCGGTGGAACCAACCCGCCGCTGCCGCGACTCGAGTACCAGCTGCTCGACGGCTCGGGCGAGAGGCTGCTCGACGAAGCGATGGGGGCGCCGGCGGCCGGGCGCGTCGATCAGCGGATCAACCTGCGCGCGTGCGAGCCGCCGCCATACACGCTGCGCCTGGTGACCACAGACCTGAACGGTTACGACGCGTGCTTCAACAGCCCGCTCGAGCGGACGATCACCGCGCGCGACTTCCAGCGGAGCTTCTACCGGTCGACGGAGGAGCGCTACGGGTTCGTCTTGTACTAGCCGCGGGGCCGGCGCAGGCGCGGGCGTGAGGTCGCCACCCCGCGGCGGCTGAGGCAACGCACCGGGCAGGCACCGACGACGGTCAGTCCCCGAGCTTCAGCACCGCCATGAACGCCTCTTGCGGGATCTCGACGTTCCCTAGGCGCTTCATGCGCTTCTTGCCAGCCTTCTGCCGCTCGAGCAGCTTGCGCTTGCGTGTCACCTCACCGCCGTAGCACTTCGACAGCACGTCCTTGCGCAGCGCCGAGACCGTCTCGCGCGCAATGACGCGCTTGCCGACGGCCGCCTGCAGCGGCACGCGGAACATCTGCCGCGGGATCACCTCTTTGAGCCGTTTCACCAGCGCGCTGCCGACGCGGTAGGCGTCCTCGCGGTGCACGATCACGGACAGCGCGTCGACGGGCTCCTCGTTGACCAGCACGTCGAGCCGGACCAGGTCGCCGGGCCGATAGCCGGCGAAGCTGTAGTCCATCGACGCGTAGCCGCGAGTGCGGCTCTTGAGCTGGTCATAGAACTCCGAGATGAGCTCCGCCAAGGGCATGTCGTATGTCAGCATGACGCGTCCCTCGCCGACGTACTCCATCCCACGATGCAGCCCCCGTCTGCCCGCGACGAGTTCCATGATCGGTCCGATGTACGAGTCCGGCGTCCACACCGACACCCGCATCCATGGCTCGTTGACCTCCTCGATCTGCGACGGGTCCGGCAGGTCGGCCGGGTTGTCGACGTCCACGATCTCGCCGTCGGTGCGGAGCACCTGGTACACGACGGACGGGGCGGTGGCGATGAGTGCCAGGTCGTACTCGCGCTCGAGCCGCTCCTGCACGATCTCCATGTGGAACAGGCCAAGGAAACCGCACCGGAATCCCAAGCCGAGCGCAGCGGAGCTCTCCGGCTCGGCCGACAGGGCGGCGTCGTTGAGGCGGAACTTGTCGAGGGCGTCGCGCAGCTCGCCGTAGTCGTCGCCCGACGCCGGGTACAAGCCCGCGAAGACCATTGGCTTGGCCTCGTGATACCCCGGCAGAGGATCCGTGGCGCCGTCGGCGGCGGTGGTGATGGTGTCGCCCACCTGAATCTGCCTCACGTCCTTGAGCCCGGTGGCGATGTACCCGACCTCGCCGGCTGACAAGTCAGCGACGGGCAGCATCTGCGGCGCGAACACGCCCAGCTCGAGCGGCTGCATCACCTCACCGGAGGCCATCATCCGGAGCCGAGTGGACGCCGACTCGACGCGGCCGTCCAACACCCGCACATAGGCCACGACGCCCTTGTAGGAGTCATAGTGGCTGTCGAACACCAGCGCTCGAAGCGGGCCCGACTGCGCGCCGGCCGGTGGCGGGACCTGCGCCACTACCGCCTCGAGCACGGCGTCGGTGTTGGTGCCGACCTTGGCCGAGACCCGCAGCACCTCCTCAGCCGGGATCGAGAGCAGCGCCTCGATCTCGTCGGCCACCTCGTCGGGATGGGCTGCCGGCAGGTCGATCTTGTTGATGACGGGCACGATGTGCAGCCCGGCGTCCACTGCCAGGTACAGGTTGGCCAGCGTCTGCGCCTCGACGCCTTGCGTCGCGTCGACGACCAGGACAGCGCCCTCGCAGGCCGCGAGCGCCCGGCTCACCTCGTAGCCGAAGTCCACGTGACCCGGCGTGTCGATCAGGTTCAGCTCGTAGGCGGCGCCGTCGGCGGCCGAGTACCGCATCCGCACCGCGCTGGCCTTGATGGTCACGCCGCGCTCGCGCTCCAGGTCCATCGAGTCGAGCGCCTGGGCGACCATCCGCCGTACCTCGATCGTCTCGGTGCTCTCGAGCAGCCGGTCCGCCAGCGTGCTCTTGCCGTGATCGATGTGGGCGATTATGCAGAAGTTGCGTATGCGGCTCTGATCGAACATCTTGGGCTCGACTAGCGTGGGTGTGCGCGGCGCCATGCGGCGGTCAGCGCCGGCGCCGCGATGATAGCGGCGGCGAGCGCACGAGTATAGCACTCGGACCCTCGCGCGCCGCGAAACCGGACCTGGGCCCGGATGCGTATGATATCATTGGCGACACGGCGCCGCGTGCGTGGCCGCGCCGCTTCGCGCCATCGGGCGCGACCGGACAATGAATGAACATGAAGGAGCAATTCACATGACCGAGGATGTCACGGCCCCCGAGTCGGCTGAGGACACGGAAGGCGTGGCTCAAGAGTCCACGGCCGAGTCCGCTGCAGAGACGGAGCAGCCGTCCGTGGTCGGCGAGCTGCGCGACGTCGGTCGACACTTGGCGTCGGCGCTGTGGGCGGCGGCCGGTACCGAGGAGGCGCAGACGCTCAAGGCCGACCTTCGGCGCGGAATGGGCGACCTGCGCGGTGAGATCGACTCGGCGCTGGCCTCCGACAAGGTGCCGAACGTCAAGGCCAAGGCCGAGGACGTGCGCGGCAAGGCGCCGTCCGTAGACGGTGAGCGGCTGCGGCTCGAGCTGGCCGGCGCCCTGCGCTCCTTGAACCGCGCCCTCGACCAGTTCGCGAGCTCGCTGGAGCCCGCGGACGCTGCCTCGACCGATGCGCCGGTCGACGAACCGGACGAGGCCTAGTAGGGCCGCGCAACAGGGTCATATCACAGCGGCGAAGAGGAGCCGCGCATCGCGTCGGGCCCGTCGAGCCTATGTTGGGCCGCAGCACGCGGCGGGTCCCATCCGGCGCAATGAGCGCTAGAAACGCACGGGTCCCGGCGCGGCGCAGCAGAGCCGCGCCGGCGCCCGCTAGCCTGCGGCGCGGCGCCGCTCGGTGAGGCGGTAGCGGATCACGCCACCGGACTCCTCGCGCGAGGCCAGGCCGCGATCGACGAGCCAGCTGATCAACGCCACCGTCTCGCCGAGCACGGCGGGCAGTTCGGACGGCTCGCTCGACAGGCCCAGCGCCGCCGCCAGGTCCCATACCGTCTCTGCGCCGCCGGCCAGCTCCGCCCGCGCGACCTGGAGACGCGACCGAGCCGCGACCAAGCGACGCGCCACCAGAATCCGGTGCGCCCTGATCGGTCCGCCGTGCCCCGGCCACGCGATGCCCAGGGGCAGGCGCCCGAGCCGCCGCCACGAGGCGATCAGCTCGGCCATGACATTGGGTCGGGTTCCGCGGCGGGCCGGCTCGAGATAGGGCACGGTCTGGAGATGCCGCAGTAGCAGATCGCCGGTGAACGCGCTCCCGGACGGGCCATGCAGCAGGGCGATGTGGTCGCCGCTGTGTCCTGGGGTGTGAACCGCCGTCCACTCCGAGTCGCCAAGCGGCAGTCGGGCCCCGTCGGGCAGCCCGCTCAGGTGGTTCTCGGGCACCGACTCGCCGAGCGACTCCAGGCCGCGCTCGGCGGCGAGCGCGGCCGACCGCACCTCGGGTGGCGCGTCAGCCGCCTGGGCCGCGCGGTCGAGGAGGTCGAGCCGCGCGCGCCAGTGCGCGGGGAAGTCCGCGAGCGCCGCGACCGCGCGTGGGTGACCGACAACGCGAGCGCCTGAAGCCGCCTGCACTTGCGCCGCGAGCCCGAGGTGATCGAGGTGCCCGTGGGTGACCGCGACGACTGCCAGGTCGGCAATGCCGAGCCCGATCTCCTCCAAGCCGACGTGAAGGGCCGCGAGCGCGCTCGGGGTCGCGGCGCCGGTGTCCACCAGCGCGGGCCTCGTCCCCGGCAGCACGTACGCGTTGACGGCGCCAATCGGGAACGGGGTCGGGAGCCGGACCGCGTGGACCGACGGGCGCTCCGCCTCCGCCGACGGTGTTCTAGCCGTCTCTGGCGGCCTCGTCGGCCCGCGACTTGACCAGAATGCTCCAGGTGCCCTTCTGCACCACGTCGTCGCGCTGGTTGACCACGCGCACGTCGAACTTCACGATGCCCCCGCCCATCGCCGGGGCCGGGCGTGTCTCTGCGACCCGCGCCACCAGGTGGACCGTGTCACCGAACAGGATCGGCTTGCGGAACTTCCAGTCCAGGCCGAGGAACGCCAGGGCCGTGCCCTCGATGAAGCCGAGGCGCGATGCGAGGCCGGTCGCGATCGACAGCCCGAGCATGCCGTGCGCGATACGCTCGCCGAACATCGTGTCGGCGGCGAACACGGCGTCGGTGTGCAGCGGGTTGTAGTCACCCGAGAGCCCGGCGAACAAGCCTACGTCGGCCTCGGTCACGGTGCGCCGAGGGCTCACGGCCTCGTACCCGGGCGCGAACTCCTCGAAGTGCTTGCCTGTGGCGCTGGTGGCGATATCTGTCTCGGACATGTCCGGCTCCTGGTTGAGTTGGGTCGGTCGATTGTAAACGTCGGCCTGGGTCGCCGCAACCCGCCCGGCCGGGTAAACCGTTGACCGCGCCGGAGCCGAATGGTAACCTGGCGCGACGCCCGCGATGACCGACCGGACGGCCTCCCGCGGGCGCCGCCGAAGCGGGCGCAGCGCCCGACTGCCTTGACACTCCGGTCGAGAGCATCCATGCAGACACGAAACAGCCCGCTACATGGCGCCTGACTCGACAGCGACCCAGCCGCCGGCAGTGGGCACAACCGGGGGCGGAGCCCCAGCGGCTGTCACCGTCGGGCGGCTATACGCTGCAAGCGGTGCGGCCTGGGCCGTCGTGGCGGCGATCGCGGCCGCGCTGCTGACTCTGGAGCTGGCCCTGGGCCTAAGCTTCGGCACGCCGTGGCTCGGAGTCGGACGTCTGGCAGCACTGACGCGGTTCAGCGCGCTCTTGGGCGGCGTCTCCCTACCGATCGCCGCTCATCTGGCCTCGGAACTCCCGGCGCGACGTCGGTCGCTTGCGTCGCTCAGATGGACTAGATGGGGCCTGGGGGCTTGGAACGGCGGTCTGCTTCTCGGCGCGATCGGCATCCTCGCTGGGCTCATGAGCCCGTCATCCTCGTCCCCTGCGCCATGGCCGTCCTACGCGCTGCTCCTGGTCGGCGCGGCACTGTGGGCGGCCTCCCTCTGGTCCGGCGCGTCGGGCTGCGCCCCGCGGCCGCCCGTAGCCGCCTGGTTCGGGCTCGCCGCGGCCGTAGCGCTGCTGGTCTACCTGGGCCTCGGACTGCTCTCGGCGGCCGGCTCGACGGGCGCCGGCCAGGCGCTGACGGACGCGCTGGCGGGGCGTGGCCTGGTTGGTGTCTGGGCGGCGACAGCGGCCAGGGGGGTGGCCGCAGCTCGCTTCCCCGTGTCCGCTCGCCGGCCGCTGTATGGTCGCCGAAGCGATGC
>JBJYWW010000046.1:0-7385 GCA_046259645.1 Anaerolineae bacterium | reverse complement strand
GCCAGCGGCGCGTTCGCCGGGCTCGTCGGCGCCTCGTTCATGTGGTCGATCGACGAGCTCATCCAGCTGATCTGGCTCGATCTGTCGGACGCACTCGGCGTCGACGATCCGCTGCGCTCGTGGTACCTGTTCGCGGTCCCGATGATCGGCGGCGTGCTGATGGGCCTCGGCCAGCGCTACCTCGGCAACTATCCCGAGCCGATCGAGCAGGTGATCGCCCGCTGGCGTGCGGGCGGCGAGGTCGACCCGCGGACGATCCCGCGCGCCGCGATCAACTCGTTCACGGCGATCGTGCTGGGCGGTCCGCTCGGCTTCGAGGCGGCGCTCACGGGAATCCTCGGTGGTGTCGCCACCCTCGTCGGCCGATGGATCGACCGCGTCGGGAACCTCGTGCGGCAGGCGTGGGGCGCCGAACGTGTGGCGGACGTCCCGCACGCGGTGCGCCAACTGCCGTACTGGCTGGCGGCACTGAGCGGCGTGCTCACCTGGCGTTGGCTGCCGTTCGGGGGGATCGGCGTCGACTTCCGGTTCAGCGCCTTCGACGGGGAGATCTCCGTCGTCGATGCGCTGGTCGGGATCCTGTTCGCGGCAGCGATCGCCGTCCCCGTCTCGTGGGCGATCGAGATCGCGTCGCGCGCCTCCACGGCCACGCTGTACCAGCGGTCGCCCGTGCTCGCCGGGATGATCGGCGGTCTGCTCTTCGCCGTGCTGGCGCTCGGCAACGAGTACGTGCTGTTCTCCGGCCAACAGGGCATCCAGCAGCTGGACACCCAGAGCAACGCCGAGCTCCTGTACCTGACGATCGCCAAGTGGGTGGCGCTGTGCCTCGCCTTCCTCGCCGGATGGCGTGGCGGCCCGATCTTCCCGCTGTTCCTGTCCGTGGCGGCGCTCGGCACCGCGCTCGACGGCTTCCTCGACGTCCCCGCCGAGATCGTGGTGGTCGCCGGCCTCGCCGGCGTGAGCGCGGCGGTGTTCCGGGGTCGCATCGTGGCGGCCTTCGTGCTCACCCTCTACGTCGCACCGCTCAGCTATGCCGTCGTGATCCTCATCGGGGCGGTCGGGGCGACGATCGCCTTGACGCTGGTCCGCACGGTCGGCCTACTCCCGCCGGAGGCCGAGGATCCCGCACCTGCCGAACATTCCTGACGGGCCCGGCGGGGCTCGGCGTCAGCGCATCTGCGCGGCGCCGAGACGGTCCGTCGCGGGCGGCAACCAGGGCACGCGGGAGGCGCCGGGCAGCCGCTCGAGCCGGAAGCGGCTGTAGAGCGTCACGATGAGCGTGAGCAGGGCGACCATGAACAGCGCCTGACCGACGGGGAGGCCCTCGGAGGTATCGCCCCGCCAGAGCCACAGCACACCGATCACCGCGGTGTTGAACGCGCCCATCCCGACGAACTCGGTGGCCGCCGAGTTCCAGACGCGCCCGCGCGTCGCGAGCCAGTGCCCGGCGAGGGCGTTGGCGAGCACGGCGACGCCGGCAACGACGAACGTCTCGACCGGCCCGGCGTCGATGTCGGGGAGGATCTGCACGAAGATGATCGACACGAGCCCGACCAGTGCTGCCTTCTCGAGCACCGGGTGCCGGATCGGCGCCCACCGCCTCGTCGGCGGGTCGGCGGGGATCGCGGCGATGGTCGTCGGGTGCCGGTCGACGTCGAACGTCAACGCCCAGTCGGTCGCCGGGATCCGGTCGCGGAATGCCACGAGCAGGCCGACGAGGATCGCCGCCGCCGCCGCGAGCACCGCCCACATCCACGGGTGGTCCGCCATGAAGTCGGTGAAGTCGAGCTGGGCGACGTGGATCCACCACTCCTGGGGCAGCTTGATCACCACCCAGATGAACGCCGCCAGCAGCAGGACCTGTCGGTGCCGCAGGCGCCGCGGGTCCCACATCGTGCGGACCGCCTCGTAGGCGATGAAGAAGTATTCGAACGTGTTCGGGAACACCAACAGCAGCCAGCGCGCCTCGGCCAGCTCGAACGCGACGACACCGACGAGTCGGTAGTACCAGAGGAACTGGGCGGTGGCGAACGCAAATCCATCGGTCCAGTTGCGCAGCGTCGAGAGGTAGGCGACCGTGAGGTAGTAGATGTCGAGCGCCTTGTCGTAGCCCTGGTAGCCGTCCAGCGGTAGAGACGTGAACGTCTGGAACACGGTCTGGTCGATGCCGTCGATCACCAGCGCGGCGATGACGGCGGGCAGCGGGTAGCGCGGAATCAGGAGCGGCACGAACAGCCGCAGCCCGACAACGAACCAGAATACGAACAAGTCGGTCGAGCTAACATCTCCCAAGATGGCTCCTCCTCGTGTGCAGTTTGCGCCATGATAGCCAGGCCAGCGGTGCGAGGGAAGCCCGTGCCAGGCTCCGCCACGGATGCGCGACGGGGGCTGAGGCGTGGACGCCGTGGCGATCCGCGCTAGAATCGTGTCCCCGCCCCCCGAGCCTACGGAGCCACGTGATGACCGATGAAGCCCCAGCGGGCGACTTCCGAATCGAGCACGACTCGATGGGTGACGTGGCCGTGCCGGCCACGGCCCTCTACGGCGCGCAGACGGCTCGCGCGGTGGCCAACTTCCGGATCAGCGGCGAGCGTTTCGGACGTCGCTTCATCGGCGCGCTGGGCCTGGTGAAGGTTGCGGCGGCGGGAGTGAATGCCGACCTCGAACGGCTGTCGCCCGAGCTGGCGAAGGTCATCGCGGCGGCCGCTCGCGAGGTCGCGGGCGGGGCGCACGACGAGCACTTCCCCGTCGACGTCTTCCAGACCGGCTCCGGCACCTCGACCAACATGAACGCCAACGAGGTCATCGCCAACCGCGCCAACCAGATGCTCGGGCAGCCGCTGGGCACGCAGTCGCCGGTGCACCCCAACGACCACGTCAACATGAGCCAGTCGTCCAACGACGTGATCCCGACGACGATACACGTAGCGGCGTACGTTGCGATCGCCGACGAGCTGCTGCCGGCGCTGGAGCGCCTGGCCGCCTCGATTCGGGCGCGCGCGGCGGAGCACGACGACGTGGTCAAGACCGGCCGCACGCACCTGATGGACGCGTTGCCGGTCACGGTGGGACAGGAGATGGGCGCGTGGGCTAGCCAGGTCGAGCAGGCCTCGCGCCGGCTGCGCGATGACTTGCCCGAGCTCGGGCGCTTGGCCATCGGCGGCACGGCGGTGGGCACCGGCGTCAACGCGCCGCCGGGGTTCGGCAAGGCGGTCGCCGCACGGCTGGCAGCGCTGACCGGCCACCCGTTCCAGGAGACACCCGACCACCTGGCGGCGCAGGCGTCCTCCGACACGGCTGCCGCCACGTCGGGCAGCCTGAGGGCGGTCGCGGTGACGCTGATCAAGATCGCCAACGACCTGCGGTGGATGGGCTCCGGACCCAACGCCGGCCTGGCGGAGCTGCGCCTGCCCGAGCTGCAGCCCGGCTCCAGCATCATGCCGGGCAAGGTCAACCCAGTTGTCCCGGAGGCGGTCGCCATGGTGGCCGTGCAGGTCATCGGGAACGACCAGGCGGTCGCCGTTGCCGCCCAGGCCGCCAACTTCCAGCTGTCGGTGACACTGCCCGTCATTGCCCGCAACCTGCTCGAGTCGGCGGCGCTGCTGTCGGGGGCCGCCACCTCGCTGGCCGACAAGGTCATCGACGGCTTGGAGGTCAACAGCGACCACATCGCGCCGCTGACCGGCCGCAACCCGATCCTGGTCACCGCCCTCAACCCGGTCATCGGCTACGACCGCGCCGCGCAGATCGCCAAGCGGGCCTACGCCGAGGGGCGTCCCGTGCTGGAGGTCGCCGCCGAGATGACGGACCTCCCACCCGAGAAGCTGCGCGAGCTGCTCGATCCACGGCGGATGACGCGCTAGTGCGGGCTCGACAGTGAAGTGCCCGCGCTGCGGCCGCTCGAACCCGGGCGCGAGCTGGTATTGCGCGTACTGCGGTGCCGCGTTCGACGACCTGAACGTCGCCGACGCCAGGCGCGGCCGGACTCGGTCGGTGCTGGCGCGGTGGTTCCTCATGGCGGCGGCGGTGGTCTCGTTGGCCGGCGCGGTAGCCGTCATCGCCGTCACCGCTTGGCCCGCCCGTGCGCCGTCCGGCGACGGGCCGTCCGGCACGGCGTCTTCCGCCGGGGCGCCGGGCGCCGGGGTGTCCAGCGGCAACGACCAGGATGCCGCTGCAACGAGCGACCGCGGCTCGTCAGCCACGGTAGTGGCGCGATCGGCCAGGACGGCGACCCCGCGCATCGTCACGCCGGTGCCGACATCGCGCACCCGGGAGGCGCACCCGTCGCTGACTGCGGCGCGCGTCGTGTCGCCCAAGGCAATCGACGGGAGCCTCGACGATTGGTCAGGCGAGCCGATTCGCGTGGACCAGGTGGTGTTCGGCACCGATGACTGGGACGGGCCGAGCGACGTAAGCGCCGTGGCGCAGCTGGCGTGGGACTACGACAGCCTCTACCTAGCCGCCCGGGTGACCGACGACTCCTTCACCCAGACGTCCACCGGGCAACAGATGCACTTGGGCGACAGCCTCGAGCTTCAGGTTGACACGGACCTGGACGGCGACTGGGACAGCGGCACGTACAACGGCGACGACTGGCAGATCGGCCTGTCGCCCGGGGACTTCGACGCTCTCCCGCCCGAGGCGTACGTGTGGCGCCCGATCTCGGGCCCTGCTCCGACGATCGGGGTTGGGGCGCGGCAGGTCGTCGGCGGCTACGTCGTCGAGGCCGCGATCCCGTGGCTGCTGCTCGGTGTGGACCCGCGCCAGACGAGATCGCTGGGCCTGGCTCTGAACGTAAGCGACAGCGACCACGCTGCGCCGGGCCAGGACTCGATGGTCTCGACGTCGCCGCAACGCGACTGGTCGGAGCCGCGCACGTTCAACACTCTGACCCTAGGGGACACCGCGTTCGACTAGCCCGCCGGCGCGCGCTCGGAAGCCGCGCGTCGCCGCCGACTGGCACTCGGCAGCCGCTACTAGCCGCCGGCCGCCTTGTCCTGGCGCTTCCGACGCTTCTCCGCCGCCCGCGAGATCCGGTTGTGCACACCGGCGAATCCCATCGCCTTCCTGACCTCGCGCAGGGTGAGCCGGGCCTCGTCGCGCGCGCGCTGCGTGCCCTCGAACAGCAGCTCGTCCGCGTAGCCGGTGTCGCTCTCGTAGAGCCGGCGCCGCTCTCGCACCGGCTCCAGGAACGCCTCGAGCGCCTCGAACAGCCGCTCCTTGACCTCGACGTCACCTACGGTGCCAGCGCGGTAGCGCTCCTTCAGCTCGGCGACCTCGGCCTCGTTGGGGTTGAAGACGTCGTGGTACGCGAACACCGGGTTGCCCTCGACAGTGCCCGGAATGTCGGCACGGATCCGCTTCGGGTCCGTGAACATGCCGGTGACCTTGCGGCGCACGGTCGCGCTGTCGTCGGACAGGTAGATGGCGTTGTCCAGGCTCTTGCTCATCTTGGCCTGGCCGTCGGTGCCCACTAGCGTGTCGCCGAGGACGTACGATTCGGGCAGCGGGAACACCTCACCGTAGGTGCTGTTGAACCGTCGCGCGATCTGCCGCGCCAGCTCGACGTGGCTCTCGTTGTCGCGGCCGACCGGCACCAGGTCGCCTCGCGGCATCAAGATGTCCGCCGCCTGCAGCACCGGATAGCCAAGCAAGCCGTAGGGCATGCGGTCCAGTCCCGCGGCGCTGGCCATGTCCTTCAGCGTCGGGAGCTGCTGCAGCCGCTCGACCGTGATCAAGTTGCCTAGGAACAGCTGCAGCTCGTACACCTCCGGCACCGCGGACTGCAAGTAGAACGTCACCTTCGCCGGGTCCAGCCCGATCGCCAGGTGGTCGAGGACGATGCCTCGCGCGTTGTCAGCGATCTGCAGCACGTCGTCCTTGCCCGGCTTGGTCGTCAACATGTGCAGATCGGCTACGACGAAGAAGCACTCGTACTCATCCTGGAACGCCAGCCTGTGCCGCATGCTCCCGACGTAGTGCCCCAAGTGCAGCCGGCCTGTGGGCCGGTCGCCGGTCAGGACTCGCTTGCGCCGCGCGGTCGCGCCGTCGGGCGCACTGCCGCTCGCGCCGCTGCCGCTCACGCCCGGCTTTGGCTCCGGGTGGCCGCCCTGCGTCCCGGCACCGCCCTCGGTCCTTGCGTTCACATCGCTAGACGTCATGCGTTCCTCCTCACGGCCGCGCCGCTAGACCGGCGCTCCCAGCCCGTCGCCCGACAACAAGAAACCCCCGAGTGACTCGAGGGCTCGCGGCCAGACTCACTCACGGGAGCGGGAGCGCGCGGCTCCGATTCCCAGCGCCCTGATAACGGTGGCGTCTCCGTGGTAGCCTACCCGCCTCGTGGCCCGTCAGCCCGTGGCGTATCGGCTCCCGGCTCCCCGGCCCATTCACCTGCCGCGCCGCGGCTCCCTTCTCACCAACCCGGGAGCTCTCTGTCGCTCGCTTGGCCGGCTACTACTCCGGTTCGCAGCCTTTGTGTTATTGTCGTCCGGTCCTCGCCCCAACGGGGCGCGCCGGACACCCTAACAATGTATTCGACGGCCGACGGCGCGTCAAGTTACGGACTAGACACCGGCCCCCCACCCGAAGGTGGGGGGCCGGAGGTCAGCCTATACTAGCGCGGCGCGATCGCCGCGCGGGACGCTGCTACTGCGTCGAGAACGTCAGCGCCCAGGTGTTCAGCGTACCGGAGTCGCCACCGGCCTGATCGGTGATGTTCAGGGTCCAGAGACCGTTCGGGGCTTCGCCCTCGAACTGCGTCATGCCGCCCGGAGGCGCCGTCGTGTAGTCGACGAAGCCGGCGGGCGGGCACACCGTGCCTATCTGCCCGTTGGTCGACTCGTCGTCCAGGATGGCCTGGATGTTGTCGTCGCCACCGCAGATGCCACTCCACATCGGGACGCTGGGCAGCGCGGGGCTCGACAGCGTGACGACCAGGTCGCCGTCGTAGGTGTGGGTGATGTCGACCAGCATGTTTACATCAGCCACCGAGCACCCGGACGGGATGTTCACGTTGGCGATCTCGCCTATGCCGCCGACAGTGTCGGGCAGCGGGACCGGGCAGTTCGTGCACTCGAACGTCACCGACTCCGGGCAGCCTTCCTCGCTCGCCGGCGGGTTCAGGTTCGGCACACCCGGGCAGTCCGGGATCCGGCCTGCCGGCATGAAGGAGAAGTGGAACTCCTCGTCCTCCACGTCCGACTGGCGGAACGGGATGCCGCGCGAACCGGCCGACTCGTCGCCGGCGATGTCCTCACCCAAGCGCGTCTTCGACCGCTCGATCGACACCGCGCCCAGGCCAACCAGGTTCCGCAGGAACCGGCCGTCGGCGGCGAACACGTCGTGCTCCCAGAACACGGCCGAGATGATCGCCGAGCCCTTGAAGC
>JBJYWW010000045.1:0-12877 GCA_046259645.1 Anaerolineae bacterium | reverse complement strand
GATCCGCGTCTCCGGCACGGGCCCGACCCCGAAGCGGGCCACCGGGCCGCTGATGCCACTGTTCTTCTCTTGCTCAGTCACGTAACTCATGATGCCTCGCTTCTTTCTCCTCTTACACATTCAAGGTCCAGCCAGGTGCGCGCTCGCGCACCGTCTAGCGATAGTGCCGCCGGCCAACCGATGTCCGCGCGGCGCCGCGATCCGGCCGTGGCTGTCGAGCGGGAGCGGTCAGCCGCTCCTACGGCGAATCGTCCCGGCCAGCGGCGAGCAGCGTCAGCCTGCATTCGGCGTCCCAACCGGCGGCGCCTCGTCCAGCGTCACCGTGAACTCAAGGGTCCGGCCGTTGCGGTCCACCTCCAGCAGCACGTGATCGCCGGCGCGATAGCGCCACAGCTGGTCGGCCAGAGCGTGGTCCAGGTCGAGCAAGACTCCGTCGATGCGGGCGATTACATCGCCCTGCTGCACGCCGGCATCGCCGGCCGAGGAATCTCGGTCCACGGTCGACACCAGCGCGCCGGTGCCGCGGCTCAGGCCCAGCTCCTGGGCGGCGACGGGATCGAGCGTCTCGTACTCGAAGCCTATCGAGCCGCGGTTCACGCCGTCTATCCACTCGTCGGCCAACGCGCGCACGACGTTGCTCGGCACCGCGAAGCCGAGGCCCTCCACGTTGGTGTTCTGGTTGTCGCGACGAATGATGAGCGTGTTCAGCGCGACCACCTCGCCGCGCATGTTGATGAGCGGCCCGCCCGAGTTGCCGCTGTTGATGGCCGCATCCGTTTGGATCAAGGGCGCGCCGATGACGTCGACCTCGACCTCCTCGCGCGTGAACCAGTTGCGGTAGCTCTCGGTGACGCGCCGATTGAGGCCCGCGATGATGCCCGTCGTTACCGTGTTCTGGTACTCGGTCCCAAGGGGGCTGCCGATCGCCATGACCCGCATTCCGGGCTCGAGGAGCGACGAGTCGGCCAGCGGCGCCGCCGCCGGCACGTCCGCATCGACGTGCAGGATCGCCACCTCGTAGTCGTCGTGACGCCCGATCAGCTCGGCCTCCACGCGCCGGCCGTCGAGGAAGACCACCTCGATCTGCTGTGCGCCCTGCACGACGTGGGCGTTGGTGGCGATGTAGCCACGCTCGTCGAAGACCACGCCCGAGCCGGTGGACACGACGCGCAGCTGAGCCGGCTCGAAGAACGACTCCTTGACGTACGCGATGTTCCAGATGGTCACCACCGCCGGACGCGTCGCGCGGACGGCGGCCAGCGCTACCTCGTCATCCGTCGAAGCGCTTGCGGCCAGCGAGGAGCGCGCCAGCTCCAACGCGCTCGCATCAATCGCTTGCGGCGGCGGTGCCAGCAGCGCGCCGCCGCCCCCGGCGACCGCGTACCCGGCCAGGGCGCCGGCCAGCGCCCCGGCCGCCACCGAGCCGGCGATTATCAATGCGAACAGCAGCACAGGAACCGATTCTCGTCTCACGAAGCTCTCCCAATCACGTCGCGGCCCTCGAGCTCAGGGCGCATAGCGCTTGATCACGCCGTAGCGGGCGGGCGCCCGTTGGCCGCGACCGGTTGCTCGCTTCCGGCCAGCGGCAGGCGAACGGTGAAGACTGCTCCGTCGCCCAGCTCGCTGTCGGCTTCGATCGTCCCGCCGTGGATCGAGGCGATCCAGCTGGCGATCGCCAGCCCCAGCCCCGAACCGCCGTCGCCGCTGCGCGCCCGAGCCTTATCGACCCGATAGAACCTGTCGAACAAGTGCTCCACGTGGTCCGCCGGAATGCCCGGCCCGTCGTCGGCGACGACCAGCCGCGCTTGACCGTCGGGCTCGCGGTACACGGCCAGATCGATGTGCGTGCCCGGCGGGGTGTGCGTCACGGCGTTGCTGACAAGGTTAAGCATCAGCTGCTTCAGCCGATCGTGATCGCCCATCACCACCGCGTCGTCGGTGTGCACCAGCGCCACGCTCCGCTCGTCGCCGGCCAGGCGCTGCGCCTGGCGGTAGACTTCCTCCATCAGCATGGCAAGGCCCACCGGCTCCTTGTCGAGCGCGAGCTGCTGGTCGGCCTGGGCCAGCAGGAGCAGATCGCCCACCAGCCGCGACATGCGCGCCGACTCCGCGCAGACCGCCGACAGGCCCTCCTCGTCCATCTGCCCAGTGCGCTGCATGAGCTCGACCTCGCCGCGGATCGTCGTCAGCGGCGTGCGCAGCTCGTGCGACACGTCGGCCATGAATTGCCGCTGCCTGTCGAAGATGGCCTCGATCCGGTCGAGCATCTCGTTGATCGTCTCGGTCAGCCGGCCGATCTCGTCGCGCGGTCCCCGGCTGGGGATGCGTCGATCGAGGTCCCGAGCCCTGTTGATCTGCTGCGCCGTGCGCGTGATGTTCTCGATCGGCTTCAGCGCCGTCTGCGCGAGCGCCGCGCCCACGATGAACGCCAGCGCGCTGGCGAGCGCTGTGCCGACGATCAGCAGCCGCGACAGGCGGCCCATCGTAGTGACATACGGGTTGAGGGAGGTCAGGATCTGGATGACGGCGACCGGCTGCTCAGAGCCGCCGAAGTACGGGTAGCTGTAGGAGTAGAACGGGCCCTCGTCGGTGTGCAGAACGTAGCGGTGCTCGTGCCCCTGCAGCGCGTAGATGACCGGCTGGTAGTCGCGCAGGCGCGTCGCGTCCAGCAGCTCGTCGCTCGCGTCCACGAGCATCCCTCGTGAGTCCCAGACACGCACGCCAACGCCCGGTGTCTGGAAGGGATCAAACGACTCCACGAGCAGGCCCTGCTCGCGCAGCTCGTTGTAGCGCTCGGGTGGCAGCGTCCGCTCCACGAAGGCCTGGCGCTCGGCCACGGCCCTGTCTATCCGCTGCTCGACCTGCAGCGCCCGTTCGAGGCTCCTGGCGTCGACGTCGCGGATCAGGCTGCTGCCGAGGTACCAGTAGACGCCGAGGCTGAACACGGTCAGGGTGAGCGCCACGACGACCGTGTACCAGATCGTCATGCGCCACCGAATCGACAACGACACGCCGCGGCCGCCGCCGACGTCGTTCTTGAGGCGCACGAGCTCCATCAAGCCCGGCGCTATCGAGCCGCCCGGCAGGCGTGCGCCGGTAGGTCCGCTCACGTAGGTCTGCTCACGTAGGCTCCCGCAGGGCGTAGCCCACGCCACGCGCGGTGTGGATCAGCCGATCCTCGCCGGCCTCCTCGAGCTTGCTGCGGAGGTAGCGGACGTAGACCTCGATGATGTTGCTCTCGCCGCCGAAGTCGTACTCCCAGACGTCGTCGAATATCTGCTCGCGCGTCAGGACCTGCCGCGGATGGCGCAGGAACATGTGCAGCAGGTCGTACTCCTTGGCGGTCAGGTCGATCACCCGGTCACCGCGCCGCGCCTGCCGTGTGCCCGTGTCGAGCTCCAGGTCGGCGAAGCGAAGGATCTCCGGGCCCTCCGTTGGTCGGTGGCGCCGGAGCTGCGCGCGGACGCGCGCCAGCAGCTCCTCGAAGGCGAACGGCTTCGGCATGTAGTCGTCGGCCCCGGCGTCGAGGCCGGCGACCCGATCCTGCACGGACTCCCGGGCGGTCAGCATGATGATCGGCACGTCGCTGGCCGCGCGCAGGCGACGACAGACCTCCATGCCGTCGATCTCCGGCAGCATGAGGTCGAGGATCACGAGGTCCGGCATCCGTTCGCGCGCCATGTCCAGCGCGACCTTGCCGTCGTGAGCCACGACGGCATCGTATCCCTCGAAGATCAAGCCGCGGCGCAGCATGCTGGCGATGCGCTCGTCGTCTTCGACTATCAGTATCTGTTCCGCCACTTCGCCCCCCGGTGACCGAGGCAGGATCGCCTTGGTCAGATTATATCCGGATTGCGTACCTCGCAGCCGCGCCGGTCGGGGTCGCCGATGCGCCGTCCCGCAAGTGCGGCGGACGGCGCTGCGTCCCGCTCGCGGCAGTATACGCCGCGACACTTAACCGCGGATTAGAGGTTGCGCGGAGCGTCGAGGGCCCGTCAGACGCGCTTGACGGCAGGCGGGACGCGTGGCGCCGGCGCGCGGGAGGGCGCAGGCCTCGAGCCGACGCTCGCAAACGCGCGGGCCGCCCGATGGCCGCGCTCGCCTAGTGCCCGATCAGCGCGTGCGACGGCCCTTGCAGTGCTCGGAGCGGGCCCCGCCGTCTGCGTCCGGCTAGTGCCCGATCAGCGCGTTCGGTACGTAGATCTCGTGCGCGAGGGCCGGTGGCGTGTAGCACAGGTTGCCGAGAGGCTCGTCTGCCGGCCACGGCATGCTGCGCAGCGGGGTGCCCTCTACGGCGCCGATGTACGCCGGCACCGCCTCGGCCAGCGCGCCGAACCGGTCGCTCTTGCGGACCGCGGCGGCGCCCAAGCCCACGATGTTGCGCGCCAAGCCGGTCTCGCGATCGAGGACCGGATGCTGCCAGGCCCGCGCCGAGACGACCGCGCTGCCGTGGAAGCCGGCGGCCAGCGCTGGCATGGCGCCCAGCTCGATGTAGTCGACCTGGCCGCCGTAGATCCTCCGGCAGAGCACGTCGACCACCGCGTTCTGGTCGCGCAGGACCACCGCGATGTCCGTCCAACCGGGCGAGAGCACCCGGTTGGTCACCGCCAGCGCGTCGGTGCGCTCGGGCCCGTCGGCCACGAGCAGAGCCGGCACGGCAACCACCCCGATCCCGCTCTCGAGGCCGCCTTCGCCGGAGCCGGCCGGCCACACGAGGGCGGCGGGCTCGGGCTGCAACCTAGTGCTGAACGCCCCCAGAAGCATGGCGCGGGTCACGTCGGACCACTGCACTGCCTCGAGAACGGCCACGAGCTCGACGGGCTCGACACCCTTGACGTCGGGCAGGGGGAGGCTCTCGACGCGCACGGCGCCTGGCGGCAGCCCGGAGCCGGAGCCGTCGGCAGGCGAGAGGAACGTGCCGCTTCCGCCGGCACAGACTGTGTCGTCGGCCGACAGCACCACGGCGCCATAGGCGTCCTGGAACTCGACGCGCACGCGAGCCGGGCGGCTCTCGCTCGTGTTCTGCACGCGCACGGCTACGTCCCACGCTTGGCCGCGGTCGAAGGCCAGCTGCCCGAACAGCACCTGCCCCGATCCGTCCAGCAGCGGGGCCCCCGCGGCGTCGGACGAGACGCGTGCCGGCATGGCGGCGTAGTCGTACACCACCCCGTTGAGCACCGTCTCGACGACGACGCCGAGCGGCCGGTTGCTCTTGATCCGGGCCGCGCCGGACCATCTGCCGCCCGCCTCGCCGCGGCCACAGCTCTCGGTCGCAACCGTCTCGCCCGGCTCGATCGTCCAGACGTTGCATAGCTGGCCGCTGCCGCACGGGTCCTCGGACTGCACCCAGAGCTCGACGGTGGCCGGCTGCGCGCCGGCGTTCTGCATATGGATCGCGGACACGCAGCTATCGGGCCAGAGCTGGACGCTCGGCGCGTAGTAGACGTAGCCGCCGCGCGCAGAGTCGTCCGCCCCGAACTGGTTCGCGCCGATCGCGGCGTAGCTTGCAGTAGGGCTGCTGGGCAACGAGAAGCCCGAGTCCAGACACTCCCGGCGCACTCGCGCTGTGATCGGGTCCCCGATCGCGCGGTCCATGGGAATCCCGGCGAAGGTGCCACCGGAGTCGAACGCCGCCTTGAACTTGGCGTAGTCGTCGCAGTCGCCGGTAACGCCGAAGAAGAGGGTCTCACAGACGAGCGAGAACCACAGGTCGTCGACCTCGAACGGAAAAACATCCACGGGCTCGGCCGACAGGCTGAACAGCATCGCGCTGCGCGAGCCGCCGAGGACGCCCTCGCCGTCGATCGGGCCGTCGGCGGCCATATACCACGCGCCGCCGGGCCTGATTATGCCGCTGCACTCTACGGCCGTCGGCCCGGCGCACGGCTCCAAGGGGTCGCCCGCCGCGTCGAACGCGACGAGCACGACGCCGGTGTCCTCGTCGCCTACGTTCTGCACCTCGATGGTCGTGTGGCAGGGGATCGAGTCGAGGCCGGCCGAGTTGAGCACCGGCAGCGCTGCCTGCGTGGCGGGCACGTTGGGCCCGTCTGGCGGCTCCGGCCGCTGCGCCTTGTCCGCGCCGCAGATGTTCGACTCCAGCAGCAGGCGATCCGTGTCGTTCACCACCTGGTTGCCGTCGATGTCGGCGCGTGGGTTCCACGCGGCGTCGCCCGGCCGCGAGCCGAGGGCCGCGCCCATGGCGGTGACGTCCGCCGGCGAGAGGCGCCAGTCGCCGTCGAGGTCGTAGGCCGACGCCGCGGCGAACGCGGGAGCGGTCACCCAGCGGTCGCCGGTGAACGTGTGCCGCAGCACGGCCAGCGGCTCGGTGCCCCGGACCACGACGCTCCCGAACCACCCCGCGCCGACGCAATCTTGCGGCACGAACGTCGCGGCTGAGCCAGGCCCGATTGAGTCGATGCGGCAGATCCGATCGCGCCGGCAGTCGCCGTAGGCGCGGAACCGCAGCTCGACGTTGGCGCACTCGACGCCGGCGTTCTGCACCGTGAGCCACGAATCGGTCCAATCGGATTCGAAGAGGACGTACACCCCGGCCACGGCGTATGTGTGCGCGCCGTCGCGCGGATCGTTGGCGAGAACGACACTGCCCGGTACGCCGTCGTAGGCACCCTTGCCGTGGCCGGGCGGCTCCGCGTCGGCGCCCAGGGCAACGGCGATCGGCGGTCCGTAGGCACCGGCCATGGGCACGTTTGCGCTCGACCCATCTATCGTCGGCACCATCAAGTCGAGCCCGCGCGCGTACGCCAGGCGCAGCCGGCGGTCGGCGTCGCACGGGGCGCCGTCAGTTGCCGCGCACAGCACGTCGGCCACCTTGTCGGTGCTTGCCGGCGTCGCCCCTATCTCCGCCATCGTGGCTGCGGTCAGGCTTAGGACGATCGCCGAGTCTGCTTGGGGCGGCAGCTCATCCGCCGTCACGGTCCACGATCCGCCGGGCGCCAGCAGGCCGGTGCACGTCACCGCCAGAGGGGCGGCGCAGTCCGGGGCGCAGCGTGATTGCTCCTCGTCCCAGGCCATTACGAGGGCGACCCCGGCCTCGGAGCCGGTGTTCGTGACCGTGACGTCGTCGCGATTCAGCGCCGGGACGGCCACCTGGCCCGTCAGTGCGCCGTCTGGATGCGAGACTATCGGCGGCGCGGGCGGGCTCGGTGCGTGCCGGTCGCACGGCTGGCCGAGCGTGACCGCCAGGTCGGTCGGTAGTTGCTCGAAGGACGTGCCGAGGGCGATCGCCAGCTCGTCGCCCGGTACGTCTTGGCCGACGACGGATCGCGCGCGCCACACCGAGGCCGCGCCGATGGCGACCCGGCCGCGTTCGGGAGTTGGCGGCGCCCCGGCCGGCAGGTGCTCCCAGTAGCTAGCGGACACAAGTGCGCTGCCACGGAAGCCCGGGTCCAGGACGCCGATGGCCTCTAGGTCGATGTACTCGGTGGCGCCGGCGCCCACCCGGCGGCACAGCGTGTCTACGAGGGCGTTCTGGTCGACCAGGAGTACCGCGACGTCCGTCCAGCCGCGGTCGCCGGCCAGGTCGGTCACCGCAAGCTCGCCGGCGAAGCCTGACCTGTCCAGGTCCTTGCCCACGTGCGGCACCGCCACCACCCCGGCGCCCACGCCAGACGATGTCGTGGTCCCTGTCAGCGGCGCCGGGCCGTTGAGCAAGCGGTAGGAGCCGTACTCGAGGATGGCGTCACCACCCAACTCAGACTTGAGCGCGGTCAGCGCCACGGCCGCGATAGGTGAGCGCGCCCCATCGGGGTCGCCCTGCGGCGGCAGGCTCGCGACGCGCACTCCGCCAACGCGCATGCCAGGCTGCAGCGACGATGCCGGCAGCGTGAACGTGCGCGCTCCACGAGGGCAGATGTACCCTAGCTGCGCGAGGATCTCCGAGCCGGCGTGGTCGACGAACACCACCTCGATGTCGGCCCATAGCGTCGAGCTCAGGTTCTCCACCTCGACCGCCGTGGTCCAACCGCGCGATGGGTCGTACACCAACGGGCCGCTCAGCGAGTACCGGGTCTCGGGCGGCACGGCGCTGCCGTCCCGATCCACTAGCTCGCCGACCGGGGCCAACGTGTGTGCGGCGAGGCTGTCGTTGCCGGCAACGCTCATCACTGCCGCGAGCGGTTGCGTGCTGCTGAGCCAAACCGCATAGTGCCCGCTTTCCTGAATGCACTCCTCGGCACCGACGGCGGCCGCCGTGCCCGGCGGCACGGCGAACGTCATGCACAGCGCGCTTCCGCCGCATGCGTTGGCGGGCCTGGTCCATAGCTCCACCGTCGCGGTCTCGCCGCCTGCGTTCTGGATGCTCAGCGTGCTGGTCATCCCGGAGCGGGCCCTGTAGAACGGCGAGCCGTGATACTCGTACAGCGCGAAGTTGGGGTCGGGCAGCCCGAGGCTGAACGCCGCGGGCACGTCGTACAGCGCGGTTGCCGTGACACCGGGCGTTGTGTCGCCCGGGCACTCGCGCCAGACCTGGGCCGCCAGCGGCGCGCCAATCGCCAACGAGAGGTCTACATCGTCGAAGGCCGCGCCTTCGATGTACGCCTGCCGGAAACGGGCGTAACCGTCGGGCGAGCCGCCGACGACCGCCTGCGCCAGCTTGTCGCACACCAGGTCGGCCACCACGTCGTCCGCGACCGGCTCGCCGTCGGCGCCGGACGCAGACCGAACCTCCGTCAATGTCCGGGCGCTGAAGCTGAACGCCACCGCGCTCGCGAACGCTGCGCCCGACTGGGCGCCGCCTTGGCCGCGACCGATCTGCCACTCCCAGGTGGCGCCGGGGCGGATCAAGCCGGAGCACAGCAGCCCGTCAGGCGACACGTCATCGACCTCGCCACCGCCCGGCCCACCGGCCCGCTCGATGTTGGCCGACCAGGTGAGAACGATCGCCTTGGACGGTTCGTCGCCGATGTTCTGCACGGCGATCACCGCCGCGCAGTCACCGGCGTCCCCGGCGATCGAGCCCATCGGGAGGTAGAGGTGGCGCGCATCGATCGAGCCTTCGCGTGCCTGCGCCACGGCCGGGTCCACGGCCCTTCCGGCAGTGAGGACCGCGGCCAGGTCCGCAGTAGTGCCCAGTGCACTGCCCTCGGCAGCAATGCCTGTCGATCCGCGTGCATGCACGTCGCCGGCCGGCTCGGACGGCGACGCTCCGGCCAAGACGTGGCCCTGGGCCACGGCGAGAGCGGCCGACGCCCCGAGAATGACCGCCAGCGGCGCCGCCGCGACCAGCAGCGCGCTGACCTGGATGCGCAGCACCACGCGACGGTTCCGCATCTTGACCTCCCGCTCTCTCGACGGAGCACTGAGCCTGGCCGGCATGGCCGGTGGACCCCCTAGCTTACTACAGAGGAGAGGGCGCGCGTACCGCAACGGGTCTAGGCGCAGTCCCGCTGGTCCGACCTGCAGCAGCACCGGCGCCCGGCGCGGGTCAAGACCGGGCGGCCGCCGCCTCGTAGGCGGCCTCGGCCGCGGCGGCGCAGTCGTCCCACGTATACCGCGCGGCGTGGCGCGGCCCGCGGAGCGCCAGCTCGGCCCGCAAGCCATCGTCGACGAGCAGCCGCCGAAGCGTCGCGGCGAGCGCGTCGGCGTCGCCAACAGGCGTGGTTAGCGCCGCGTCGCCCACCACCTCCGGCAGGCAGGGGGCGTCCGCCACCACGGTCGGCACGCCGCACGCCATGGCCTCCAGCGGCGGCAGCCCGAAGCCCTCATAGACGCTGGGGAAGGCGAACGCCGCGGCCGCCTGGTACAGAACTCGCAGCTCGTCATCGGGCACGAAGCCCAGGAGCCGCACGTCGGCCGGCGTCGCCTCGGCCGCGGCGTGGACCGGACCCGTCATCCAGCCGTCGGCCCCGGCGATCACCAGCGACAGCGGGGGGTCGTGATGCGTCTGGCCGGCCAGCCGCTCGAACGCGGCGATCAGCGTGGGCCAGTCCTTGCGCGGCTCGATGGTCCCGACGCCGAGGACGAAGGGGCCCGGCAGGCCCAGTCGCGCGAGCGTCGCGGCCCGCCGGCCAGGGTCGACCGGCTCGGCCATCGCGGCCCCCACGCCCGGATACGCCACCGTCACACGCTCCGGGCGCGCGCCGAGCAGCTCGATCACGTCGCGCCGCGAGTTCTCGGAGTCGGCGAGCACGTGGGCGGCGTCGCGCACCGCGCGCGGCACGCGGGCGGCCAAGTGCTGCCGCAGCCCGGGATCAGCGCGGTCCGGGACGCGCAGGAAGCTCAGGTCGTGCACGGTCACCACGCTCCGCGCCCTGGCGAGCGGCGGCGAGAGGAAGTCGGGCGCGTGGTAGACGTCGACTCGCCCGGAGAGCGCATCTGCCGGCAGCGGCAGTCGCAGGCGGTGCCAGAGCAGGGTGTGAGCTCGCGCCGGCAGCACGCTCGCGCGCACGGCCCGGCGGTCGACGTCGAGGTCGAGCCGTCGCCAACCGCCCTCACCGAGGCGATCGGTGACGACCAGCACGTAGTCGGCGGCCCCGCGGCGCAGCAGGGCCCGGGCCAGCTCGCGGGTGTAGCGCCCGACGCCGGCCGTCTGCCGGGCAGCCGCGGTAACATCCAGCGCGACGCGCAGTCGCCGCGGCGCGCGCTCGGCGGTCAACCCCGCGGTCGGCGCAGCCGAGCCGGACACGCCTACTTCGTCTTGTCGCTGAGCGCGAAGACCACTGCGCCGCCGACGATCAGGCTGCCGTAGCTGATGGTGCGGTACAGCCCGGTCATCGCCAGCGCGGCCGCCGGGTCGTAGCCCTTGAGGCTCAGCGCGCCAGCAAGCAGCCACTCGAAGCCGAGGCCGCCCGGCGTCAGCGGTATCACGGTGAGGAAGGCTTGCAGTAGGGCGAAGAACACCACGAGCGCCAGCGGCAAGTGGAAGCCCAGTGCTTCGCCGACCAGCCAGAAGGCCGACCCTTCCGCGGCCCAGGCCAGCGCCGACAGCCCGAGCAACTGGGGGAACCTGTCGAACGACAGCACCAGCGCGCCGGCGAAGCGTTCGTAGATGTCACCGATCCGCTCAGGCAGGAACCGCTCGAGGTGCGTCCCGAACCGCGCGAAGACCACGAGCCCGACGACCAGGCCGACCGCCAGCACGGCGCCCACGACGAACACCTCGAGCAGGAAGCAGCTGGGATCCGTGGGCACGAGGCTCTCGGACACGCACGCCGCTGGACCGCCTGCCACGGCCGATCCAAGAACCTCGCCATAGGTCAGCAACCCGGCGCAGATCATGAGCACCACCAGCACGATGGCGTCGAGCGTGCGTTCGGCCACGATCGTGCCCATGCCGTGCGACCAGGTGATGCCGCTCGACTTCCGCAGGAGGAAGCCGCGGTAGACGTCACCGAGCTTGGCCGGCACCACGCTGTTGGCGAACCACGACAGGTAGATGATCTCGGAGAGATCGGCCAGCCCCGGGATGCGGTCCTTGCTCTCGCCGGAGTTCTGCAGCAGCACTCCCCAGCGCACGCCGCGAATCGGGAAGGCCAAGTAGTAAGCGGCCAGCGCCGCGATGTACAGAGCTGGGTTGGCGTTCTTTATCAATCCCCACGTCGCCACCAGCGTCTCGCGGTCCTGGCGCGACAGGAAGAAGGCGATCAGCCCGAACGCGATCACGAACGACGCGATGGTCCGGCCGCTCGCGAGTCGCTTGCGCAGCGACGGCAGTCGCTCCGGGGGGGCGCTGGAGGCGACGCCCGACATCACTCGGCCCCGCGCGCCGGACTGCCGCGGCGACCGCCCGCGATCGGCCCAGGCGCCAACTGCCTAGCCGCCGCCGACCCGGACGCGAGCAACGCGGAAGTGGCCGAGACGTCCGTCGCCGACCTGGCCGCAATGGAGCCGGCCGCCACCATCGCTCCGAGGGCGAGGCCGAGGTGCACGGTCGTCTCGTGCACGTAGACGTTGTCGACCAGGCTGTGCGCCGCCGTCGCGGCCAGCACACCGAGGACGCCGAGGGCCAGGGCGCCCTCAAGGGGAGTCGCCGGTCTCACCGCGCGGCGCACGGCCAGCAGCAGCGCCGATCCGAAAAACGCCAGGTAGCCAGCCAGACCTACGAGGCCCGTCTCGGCCAGCAGATGCAGGTAGTAGTTGTGGGCGTGGCCCAGCGGCTCCGCCCACAGGGGCAGGCGGTAGCGATCGTACACGATCTCGTACTGCCCAGGTCCTTGCCCGAGCCACGGGCTGTCAGCCCACATGGCGGCCGCCGCCTCCCAGTGCGCGACGCGCTCGATGGTGGCGAAGCTGGAGTCGTCCACCTCCGCGTCCGCCACGCCCCAGACCGCGAACGTGTCGACGATGCTGCCGAGCCGCGCGGCAACGCTCGCCGGCAGGTCGGCCGTCAAGCCGGACAGGGGCACCGCCAACGCCAGCGCCAAGAGAACCAGCGCCACCGCCCCGGCGCGTCCGCGGACGCCGGGACGCACCATTCCCGCGGCGACTGCTCCAGCCATGACCAGCGCGGCGACTCCTGCGGCCAGCCACGCGCCGCGCGACCATGACGCCAGGACCGCTGCTCCGCACACCGTGACCGCCACGGTCCCCGCCGCGGCCAGCCAGGTCGGTACTGAGGCATTGGCAGGTGCCGCCCGCTCGTCCGGCACCACCAGCTTCTGCCCTTCCGGCGTGGCCCAGTCGACACCGAGGGCGCGCGCGATCCACCATACCACGAGCGCCGCGCCAAGCGGCCAGACCATGTTCATGTACCCGCCGAACGGGTTCGGCTGACCGAACGTGCCGTAGGCCCGCACCAGGCGCCCGCCGAGTATCGTGAACGCCTGAGGGCCCACCCCAGAGCGCGCCAGCCACAATCCGACGGAACCGGCGGCGGCCCCTGCCGCGAGGAGCGACAGGAGCACCGCGCGCGCCTTGGCCG